>JANSYB010000496.1 GCA_024742655.1 Paracoccaceae bacterium
GACATTGGTGCCGCCGCCGCCCTCGTAGGAATTGTCGAGGTGATAGCCCGAAATCGTCGACACGTCGCGCAGCAGGAAGGCATAGGTCAGGCCCGCCACCCCGAGACCGGCGATGCCCGCGATGGCCCCGTCGCGCAGGCGAAGCCAGGCCGGGCTTTCCTTCGGTGTGCTCTTGGGCATGAAATGCAGCGCCAGCAGCAACAGCATGATCGTCACCGTCTCGACCGAGATCTGCGTCAGGGCCAGGTCGGGGGCCGAAAGATAAACGAACCCGAATGAGATCATCAGCCCGATGATGCCGACCAGGACGAGCGCCCGGAACCGGTGATGGTGCATCGCCACGATCGACACCGCCGCCGCGATCAGCAGAACCCAGCCGACCGCCACGGCAATCGGGACGGGCAATAGCTCGCGCGTTGGTGCCGCCAGCCCGCCGCCCGAAAACGCCACCAGGCCAAGCGCGACCGAGGCCACCACCATGATCGCCAGGTAGCGGCTGATCGCGCCGTTATGCGTGATCTCGGTGATCGCGCGCGACAGGCCCGCGATGCGCTCCACCAGCCAGTCGAAAATCATCTTGGCCTCGGGGCGGGGCAGGGCAAGCCAGACCCGGTTCAGCCCGCCATGCAGCACCAACAGGGTCAGGCCGCCCAAGACCGCGATGATCGACATGATCAGGGCGGCATTCACCCCGTGCCAGATCTTGAGCGAGTAATAGGGCGTCTTGGCGTCGCCGATCACCGCGTCCCCGGCCACCGCCACCAGCGGGCCGACAATCGCGGCGGGCAGGATGCCGATGGCCACGACAAGGATGGCCAGCAGCGCCGGGCCGGCCCACATGCCAAAGGGCGGATCATGCGGCTTGGACGGGTAGTCGTCGCGCACCGGGCCGAAGAACACATGCCAGATGAAGCGCAGCGAATAGGCCACCGACAACAGCGCACCGATGGTGGCGGCCACCGAGACGGCCATCGTGCTGCCGGCCCAGTCGGTGTCGCTGGCCGCATCCAGCATCATTTCCTTGGACAGGAAGCCGTTGAAGAACGGAATCCCCGCCATCGATAGCGCCGCGACCGAGCCGATCACGAAACTGATCGGCATAAGCGTGCGTAACCCGCCAAGGCGCTTGATATCGCGCGTGCCGGTCTCGTGGTCGATGATCCCGGCGGTCATGAAGAGGGCGGCCTTGAACGTCAGGTGGTTGATGATGTGGAACACCGCGACCACCGCGGCAAAGGGTGTGCCGAACCCCAGAAGCATGGTCAGCAGGCCAAGGTGACTGACCGTTGAAAAGGCCAGCAGCGCCTTGAGGTCATCCTTGAAAAGCGCGATCAGCGCGCCGATCACCATCGTCACGAGGCCGGTCGTGGCCACGATATAGAACCACGCATCCGTCCCCGACAGCGCGGGCCACATGCGGGCCATCAGGAACACGCCCGCCTTGACCATCGTGGCCGAGTGCAGATAGGCCGAGACCGGCGTGGGCGCGGCCATGGCATGGGGCAGCCAGAAATGGAACGGGAACTGTGCCGACTTGGTAAAGGCCCCCAGCAGGATCAGGATCAGCGCGGGGATGTACCATTCCGAGGCGCGGATCGCGTCGCCCGCCTTGAGGATCTCGGAAATCTGGTAGCTGCCCGCGATATTGCCGAGGATCAGCATCCCCCCGATCATCGCCAACCCGCCCGCGCCGGTCACCGCCAGGGCCATGCGCGCGCCCTGACGACCCTCGGGCAGGTGTTTCCAGAACCCGATAAGCAGGAAGGAAGACAGGCTGGTCAATTCCCAGAAGATCAGCAAAAGCAAGATGTTGTCGGACAGAACGATACCCAGCATCGCGCCCTGGAACAGCAGCAGATAGGTAAAGAAAACGCCCATCGGATCGTCGCCCGACAGATAAAACCGCGCATAAAGCGTGATCAGCAGCCCGATGCCCAGAATCATGCCCGCGAAAAGCAGGCTGAGACCGTCCAGCATGAAACTGGCCGACAGGCCAAGCTGCGGCAGCCACTGCAATTCGGCATGGATCGTCTCGCCGCGCATCACCTGTGGCGCCAGCAGCAACAGCATGATCAATGCCAGGGCCGTGGGCAGGGCGGTAAAGGTTGCGCAGACCGTTCTGCCGCCACGAATCATGACGCCGGGCAACAGGGCCCCGGCAAACGGCAACAGGGCGATGATCACCAGTGACATGTCCATTTTCCGCTCGGGCAGCCTGTATTCTGTTGGGTTTTGACTGAAATAGTCGGAAATTTGATAGCCTGCAACAAGAACCGGTCGAATACAGGGGATGGCCGGGTGTCGCGGCCTGATGCGATGGCAAACATCGCTTGGCAGGTCATGCGCGCCCATGCTCTATAGCCAGGTTGCCCCCCGGGCGCGTGGCAAGGAAGGCGTCGAGACCATGAAAAGAACCACCCTTGATGCGACCGATATCCGCATTCTCAGCGCGCTGCAGACGCATGGGCAACTCAGCAAGGCGCGGCTCGCCGAGATCGTGAACCTGTCCCCGACCCCGTGCTGGGCGCGGCTGGACCGGCTCAAGGCGGCGGGGTTCATCCGCGGTTATCACGCCGATATCGCGCTCGACCGAATCGGAGACGTGGCCCGTGTCGTCGTCACCGTGTCGCTGACCCATCACCGCAAGACGGATTTCGAGCGGTTCGAAACCCACATCGCCGGGCTGGACGAGGTGATCGATTGCATCGCGACCGGCGGGGGGATGGATTACGTCATGACGGTCGTGACACCGACGCTGGCCGCGTTTCAAATGGTGATGGATGATCTGCTGGCCGCCGATCTCGCCATCGACCGGTAC
>JANSYB010000399.1 GCA_024742655.1 Paracoccaceae bacterium
CCTCTGGACTTGTTTTTCGTTTTATGGGGCCAGATTAACACGTCAAAGATTGACTGTCAGTTGCTAAAGTTCTGCGTGGCTTGCACCGGGGCCGAGAGGTTGCTATCTGCCCTTGGACAAACCTGATCAAATTGATCGGGATGGCAAGAGGCCCCGGTGACTGACCAGACCCCCAGACTTGAGATCCGCAATCTCGTGCGCCGTTATGACGGGCGCATGGTGGTGGATCATGTCTCGCTCGAGGTGCAGCCGGGGCAGGTGACCTGCCTGCTGGGTCCGTCGGGATGTGGCAAGTCGACGACGCTGCGGATGATCGCCGGCGTCGAGATGCAGGATGAGGGCGAGATCTGGGTCGATGGGAAGCTGGTCTGCGACACGGTCTTTCGCGTCCCGCCCGAGCGGCGGCATATCGGGCTGATGTTCCAGGATTTCGCGCTGTTCCCGCATCTGCGGGTGGGTGAGAACGTGGCCTTCGGCCTGAGCGGCGACAAGGCCGCGAAGGCGGCACGGGTCGAAGAACTTCTGGATCGGGTGGGGCTGTCGGGCTACACGCAGAACTTCCCGCATGAACTATCGGGGGGTGAGCAGCAACGCGTGGCGCTGGCCCGGGCACTGGCCCCGCGGCCGCGGATCATGCTGATGGACGAGCCGTTTTCCGGCCTCGACAACCGCTTGCGGGACGGGATTCGCGACGAGACGCTGGAAATTCTGCGCGAAGAGGACACGGCTGTTCTGCTGGTCACGCATGAGCCCGAAGAGGCGATGCGGATGGCCGATGACATCGCCCTCATGCGGCATGGCAGGATCGTGCAGCAGGGGGCGCCCTACAATATCTACAACGCGCCGGCGGATCGTGACGCGGTGGCCTTTTTCAGCGATGTCAACGTGATCCGCGGCACCGTGCAGGGCGCGCTGACGCAAACACCGTTCGGGCAGTTCCTGGCGCCGGGTGTGCCGGATGGGCGGGATGTGGAGATCGTGATCCGGCCGCAGCATGTGAAGATCGATTTCGACCGGGCGGGCAAGGGGCCCGCGCCCACGATCAGCGATGGCACGGCGGCCCGCGGCCTGGTGCAGCGCGCGCGATTCATGGGCTCGGAAAGCCTGGTGGAATTCAGGATGGATTACGACGGGTCGATCTTTCGGGTGACGGTGCCGGCGGTGTTCCTGCCCAAGCCCGGCACACCGATGTGGCTGATGCTGCGGCGCGACAAGTGTTTCCTGTTTCCGGTCAACTGAAAGGGGCGCCTGCGGCGCGCAGTATCTCTCGTCCTTGCCCTGCGGGCGCGTCCTCGGGCGCGGTGTCTGTGTGACGCTTTGCCCGGGCCGGTGATCTGGCGGGAGAGGGCAGGTTGCCTCCGGCGGGGATATTTCGGGCCAGAAGAAACAGGTTGCTCCTTGTCGTGATCCGGGGGGTGGGCGGAGGGAGCGATCATGCGTCTTCGTCCTCCTCCGGCTGGATGAGGGTCAGTTCGCCGCCGGCCTCGAGCGTGCGAATGGCGTTGACCACCTCGCTCATGGCCGCCTCGCCATCCTTTTGCCTGACCTTGCCCAACTCGCCCATTTCTTCGCGGATGGCCTCGGCCATGCGCTTGGAGATGTTCTCGAGCAGGAAATCCGCGACCGGCCCGAGGTCTTCGGTGCCCTGGGCGGCGGCCAGTGCGGTGACAAGGACGGCCTGATCGACCACGCGGGTGATCTTGGGGGCGTCGACGGGGTTGAGACGCTCGGGGATGTGCACGAAGGTGAAGATCGCCTTGCGCACGCGACTGGCGAACTCGCTGTCGCTTTCATCGAGGCCCGTCAGAACGTCGTCGCGCGTCGTGGCCGGTGAATAGTTCAGGATGGCGCCCACCCGTTCCACCGGCCCGTCGGCAAAGGCGGTTTCGGGCACGTCGTGTAACTGCGCGGCCAGCGACAGGCCGATCCGGTCCACCGCGTCGGGTGTCACCGCAGCGGTCTGTGACATGGCAAAGGCGATCCGGCGGGCGGCCTGACCGGGCAACTGGCCCAGCAATTCGGCGGCGCGTGCCACGTCGAGCTTGGAGAGCATGACGGCGGCGACCTCGGTGCTTTCGGTTTCCAGCATCTTGCGCAGCGTATCGCTGTCGGCGGCGCGCACCTGCTCCCAGGGTTCACCGAACTGGCGCACACCGGCTTCCTTGCGCAGGCGTGAGGCGGTTTGCGGGCTGATCCGGCCATCCAGAGCCGACAGCGCGCCGGCCACGCCACGCGGAAAGGTCAGGCCCATCGCCTCGAGCTCGGCCGCGAATTCGGCGACGACATCGGCCAGCGTCTGGCGGTCGACATAGCGCATCGAGCCCATCTGCGTGGTCAGGATGCCCTGCAGATCCTCGGGCAGGTCCGACAGGGGTACATCGGCCCCTTCGTTGAGAAGGAAGCGCACGATGATCGCGGCCTTTTGCCGGCGTGTCAGGCGGGCGGCGGCGGTCTGTGTCTGGCGCGGCGGCGACAGGCGGGCAAGGGGGGTGCTGGTCATTCTCTTCCCATGATGTGTCTGGGCGCAGAGTATGTCGGGAAGAGTGAAAAAATGTCTAAGGCGAACCGGGTTCGGCGGGTGTCGTCGCCGCAACGAAAAAGGCATGCGTCACGCCTGCGACCCATGCCCTGAATTTTCGGGGCCTTGTGCGGCTCAGCTCGTGGTCTGGGGCACGCAGGTAAGGGTCTCGGCATCCCAGCTGGTGCCTTCCGCGCAGGACATCGCCTGTTCGGAATGCTTGCCGCAGCCTGCATAGGCCGACAGCGCACTGGCCAGAGTGAGGGCCGCGGACGTCAGAATAACCTTGGTTTTCATTGCGTCTCTCTCCTGTTTGGACAACGGGAAGGATAGCACGGCCGGCGCCGATCTCAAACCGTGGCGATCAATTTTCGCCGAAAACGCGCTTGAAAATCGTGTCCACATGCTTGGTGTGGTAGCCAAGGTCGAATTTTTCCTCGATTTCCTCGGGTGTTAGGGCCTTGGTTACTTCTTCATCACCCAGCAGTTCGGTCTTGAAGTCGCGGCCTTCCTCCCAGACCTTCATCGCGTTGCGCTGCACAAGGCGATAGGCATCTTCGCGGCTGACGCCCGCCTGGGTCAGTGCCAGAAGCACGCGCTGCGACATCACGAGTCCGCGGAACTTGTTCATATTGGCCAGCATGTTGTCGGGATAGATCACCATCTTGTCGATCACGCCGGTCAGGCGCGACAGGGCGAAATCCAGGGTCACGGTGGCGTCGGGGCCGATATTGCGCTCGACCGAGCTGTGCGAGATGTCGCGCTCGTGCCAGAGCGCCACGTTTTCCATCGCCGGGATCACCATGGAACGCACCAGGCGCGCCAGACCGGTTAGGTTCTCGGTCAGCACGGGGTTGCGCTTGTGCGGCATGGCAGAGCTGCCTTTCTGCCCGGCGGAGAAAAATTCTTCGCCCTCCAGCACCTCGGTGCGCTGCATGTGGCGGACCTCGGTCGCGATGTTCTCGATCGAGGAGGCCACAACGCCGAGGGCCGCGAAAAACGC
>JANSYB010000257.1 GCA_024742655.1 Paracoccaceae bacterium
AGTGTGGCGGTGATGTCGCGGCCAAGGATATTGAGGGTCAGACGGTCCCCGAGGGACAGGCCCATTTCCGCGGCTTCCTCGGCGGCAAAGCTGATCTGGGGGGCGCCGGCATAGTCTTGGCCCCACCAGTCGCCGGCGGTGATCGTGGTGCGTTTGGGCAGGGCGCCGGCATAGCTGACACCGCGGTCCCCCTCCAGAACCCAGTGATCGCCGGCCACATCAGCGGCGGGCTGTCCGTTGATCTGCGTGATGATGCCGCGCAACATCGGCGCGGCGTCGATGCGCGACACGCTGTCGTCATTTTCCAGCCGGTCAAGAAAGGCGGGCATCTGGTCGCGCTGGATATCGACGAAGAAGTAGCTGGGCGCGCGCGCGGGCAGATCCCGCTCGATCGCGCCCCGCAGGTTGCGGTCGATCTGGCCCACGGCCGCCAGCACCGTCAGGCCCAGCCCGAGCGACAGGACAACCGGACCGGCTGTGCTGCCGGGCCCGCCAATGGCCGCCAGGGCCCAGCCAAGCGCAACCCGCCCGCGCGCCAGCGGCCGCAGCCTCCGGGCCGCCAGGCGCAACCCCAGCCCGGCCAGCGCCAGCGCCAGCAGCGATCCCGCGATCCCCGCCGCCGTCCACAGCGTCAGTGGCGCATTGCCCGAAAACCGCACCGCGACGGCCAGAAGCGCCGCGATCAGGCCGAGTGTCAGTACCATGACAGCAATACCGGGTAGGGTGCGTGTCGCGGTATCGGCATCGCGGTACAGCGCCGCGGGTCGGATGTTGCGGACCCGCGCCAGCGGCCACAGCGTAAAGATCAGCACGGTCAGCACGCTGTAGATTGCCGCCTCGGACATGGGCGCGGGGTAGGGGGCAAAGACCGCCGGAACCGGCAGGCGGGCCTCGATCACCGGCGCCAGCAGGATCGGCACGCCCACGCCGAGAGCCAGACCGCCCGCGATACCGATCAGCGCAAGCACGCCCACCTGAATGAAATACACCGCGAAAATCAGGCTTTGCCCCGCGCCAAGCGTGCGCAGGATGGCGATGACGCGGGTTTTGCCGGCCAGGTAGGCGCGCAGGGCGGCCGAAATGCCGACGCCACCCACCGCCAGCCCTGACAGGCCCACGAGGATCAGGAAGGCGCCGAGACGATCCACGAACTCGGCCACACCGGGTGCGCCATTGCGGGCGTCCTGCCAGCGCATACCACTGCTGTCGAGGGCTGCGTTCGCTTCGGCCTCGAGCCGGGCAAGGTCGCTCCCGCCCGGCAGGTCGAGCCGGTAGAAGGTCGAAAACAGGGTACCCGGCTCCAGCAGTCCGGAGCCGTCGAGTGCCGAACGCGCCACGATGGTGCGGGGGCCCAGTCCGAAACCGGCCATGGCGCTGTCGGGTTCTCGCTCAAGCAGGGCCATGACGACGAAATCCTGCGTGCCCAGCCGGAACCGGTCGCCGGCCTGCAGGGCCAGACGATCGGCCAGAAGCGGGTGGATCACCGCGCCGGGCAGTCCGCCTGTGCCGGCCAACGCCTCGGACAGGGGCATCGGGGGGGCGGTGTCCACCTGACCGACAAGGGGATAGGCGTCATCCACGGCCTTGACCTGTGTCAGGCCGCGCGCATCACCGGCCACGGCCATGGAGCGGAAATCGGCAATTTCCGAGACGCGATCGGAGACGCGTTCCATCCAGCCCCGTTCTTCTTGGGTGGCAAAGCGATAGGTCAGTTCGATCGACGCATCGCCACCCAGCAGGCCGGCACCTTCGCGGGCCAGCCCCTCGGCGATGGAGCTGCGCACCGTGCCCACGGCGGCGATGGCGGCCACACCAAGGATCACGCAGGCCAGGAAAATCCGAAATCCCGTCAGGCCGCCGCGCAATTCGCGCAGGGCCAGCCGCACGGCCAGTCCGGGCCTCATGCCGGGGCGGCCTCGGCCAGCTTGCCATCGCGCAGCGTGATCACACGGCCGCAGCGACCGGCCAGCGCGGGATCATGCGTGACCAGAACCAGGGTCGCGCCATGTCGCGCCTGCAAATCGAACAGCAAATCAACGATGGCGGTGCCGGTCGTGCCATCGAGATTGCCCGTGGGTTCATCCGCCAGCAGGATGTCTGGCCGGGGCGCGGCCGCCCGGGCCAGCGCCACGCGCTGTTGTTCCCCGCCCGACAGTTGTGACGGGTAATGCCCGGCGCGGTCGGCCAGGCCGACGGCCTCCAACTCGCGGGTTGCCCGGGCAAAGGCATCACGCTGTCCGGCCAGTTCCAGCGGTGTGGCGACATTTTCCAGCGCCGTCATCGTTGGAATCAGGTGGAAGGATTGAAACACGACGCCGAAATGATCGCGCCTGAGCCGGGCCAGCGCATCCTCGTTCATCGCCGAGAGATCGTGGCCAAGCGCGCGCACCTCGCCCGAGGTGGCCCGCTCCAGCCCGCCCATCAGCATCAGCAGCGAGGATTTGCCCGATCCCGACGGCCCGACCAGCCCGATGGTTTCACCGCGGTGGACATCCAGCGTGATCGCGTCAAGTATCCGCACAAGCCCCGCGTTGCCCTGTAGTGACAGCGAGGCGGAACGAAGTGACAAAACGGGTTCGGACATGAATTTGCGCCTGATTGCAAAAGCTTTCCTGTCATATGGGGTCGGTGCGAGTCGCGGCAAGGCGCTTGCGCTGGTTTTCCTTTTCGCCGGGCTGCCCGCCACGGCGGATCCGGTGCGGGTTCTGGCGCTGGGCGACAGTCTGACCCAGGGTTATGGCCTGATCGCGATGCACGGTTTCGTGCCGCAACTGGATGGCTGGCTCGAGGATCGTGGTGCAAAGGTGGACATCATCAATGGTGGCGTATCCGGTGACACGACCGCGGGCGGGGCCGCGCGCGTGGATTGGAGCCTGACGCCGGACGTGGACGCGATGATCGTGACGTTGGGCGGCAACGACATGTTGCGCGGGCTTGATCCGGCGGATGCGCGGGCGAATCTGTCCACGATCCTCGAGGCGGCCGCGGGGCGGGATCTGCCGGTGCTTTTGGTGGGGATGCGGGCCCCTGGCAATTATGGCCCGGAATACAAGGCGGCCTTCGACGCGATCTATCCCGAGCTTGCGGACACCTACGGTGTTCTCTTCTTCGGAGATTTCTTCGCGGGTCTGGGCGAGGGCGATCCGGCCGCGCTTCAGGGGTATTTTCAGCCCGACGGAATTCATCCCAACGCCGAGGGTGTGACCCGTATCGTCGAGGCGCTCGGGCCGAAAGTTCTTGAGTTGATCGACCAGGTCGAGTGATACAAGCCCAAATGAAAAGGGCCCCGAAAGGGGCCCAGTCCGGATCTGTAAACGCGCGGCTTACGCGAGTGCGAGGTTCGATGCAGAGCTGCGGCCATCGCGGCCGGCTTCGATATCGAACGTGACCTTCTGGTCGTCTTTCAGACCGGTCAGACCGGCGCGTTCCACGGCCGAAATATGCACGAATACATCCTTGCCGCCGTCATCAGGGGCGATGAATCCATAGCCTTTGGTTGAATTGAACCACTTCACGGTGCCACTGGCCATCCGTCTTCTCCTTGGTTTTTGCTGCCCGCGTTGGTGCGGCAGCCCGGCGTGTCAGTGCAAGATCGAGTGACTGTGCCGGTAGCGGAGCAGATGGTCGATAGAGGTAACGTCGCGCCTCACATATTGGAGGCGCGACATGAAAAATCAAGGGGTTTCAAATGGGCGCAGTTACAGAACCGTCACGACCGTGCCGACCGGAACCCGTTCATACAGGTCGATAACGTGATCGTTGATCATGCGGATACACCCGTTCGACACCGAGCGTCCGATCGAGCGCGGTGCGGTGGTGCCATGGATCCGGAAATAGGTGTCCCGGCCATTCTGGAAGAGATAAAGTGCGCGCGCCCCCAGAGGGTTACCCGGCCCGCCCGGCTGAACGTAATCATTGTCCTTGAACTTGGCATAGGTGCGCGGCTCGCGCTCGATCATCTCGTTGGTGGGGCGCCAGGTGGGCCACTTTTTCTTGACGTCGATTGTCGCGGTGCCGGTAAATTCCAGCCCGGCCTTGCCGACACCCACACCATACCGCCGCGCCTCGCCGGGTGCGGTGATGAAGTACAAAAAGTGCGCCTTGGGCAGGATCAGCAGTTGCCCGGTCTGGTACCTGGTCGAAATTTGCACCGTTTGTGGTGCGAATTTCGGGTCAAGTGCGAATGCGTTTGCAGCAGCGGGCAGGGTTGCCGCGGCCACGCCGGTGGCCACGAATTGACGGCGGTTCATCATGGTTACGTTCCCCTTGCGTAAACAACTTGGTCTGGCAATGCTCTTATTTTGCCATTCCGCGATAGAAAAATCAAAACCCGGTGAGCGCGGGATTTCCTGATCCGCCGTGGCCCATTGGCCTCAGCGGTGTCGGCGGCGGCGCGACCGGATGTGCCGCCAGGCGGCGCGGGGCAGGCGCGCCGCCACCTGCGCCAGCAGCGCGGGATATTCCGTCTCGCCCGACAATAGCCGCATGTAATCCCGCTTCAGGCTGCGCGAGGCGGTGAAGGTGCGGGCAAAGAACGGCTGCAGGCGCGGCGCAAAGATCAACGGGCGCAGCATGCGGGCCTGTCCGATGGCGACGCGAATGGGGCGAGTGGCGGCGCGATGATAGCGCGTCGCCAGCCCCGGTTGCCCCTCGCGCAGGGCGCGCGCGGCGGCCTCGGCCGCCATCCGCCCCGAGGCGATGGCATGCCCGATCCCCTCGCCGGTGATCGGGTCGACAAGACCCGCCGCATCCCCCGCCAGAAGGACATTGCCGCGCCCCGGGCGCGGTTTGGCCTC
>JANSYB010000705.1 GCA_024742655.1 Paracoccaceae bacterium
CGACCTATGAGCTTTGGACCGTCCGCCGAGAGGCGTGGCTGCCGTCTTTCCCGGGCTTTCGGCGTTTTGAGCGTGATCGCTGTCGCTGAGCGGCGGTTGCGGGCGCAGTTTGATCCGACCTGTCGCAAACTGCGTAGAAAGAAACGGAATTAGCAATTCACCGCAAAAGGGGCTATGTATGTTTCTTGCGGCAAGCAACAGGGTAGGGCCGATGAACATTCACACTTCCGATCTGGACAAGATGCGTGACCGGGCCGAGGCCGAGGCCGCGCTGGAGCGTCTGCGGGCCTGGGCGGCGCAGGCCACGCCCGAGGAAGTGGCTGATCTGGATCCCGCCGTGGGGCGTCTGTTGCCGCAGGGCGAGGTGTCGAACTATCCCACGCTCAGCCGCGACTACCCGGAGGATTTCGTGCCCGATGCCGCCTACAAGGCGTCGATGCCCGACCTGCAGAACGGCCCCGCGTCGCTGATCCGTGGCGCCAAGAAGAACCTTCAGCACGTGGGGATCTCGAATTTTCGCCTGCCGATCAGTTTTCACACCCGTGACAATGGCGATCTGACGCTTGAAACCTCGGTGACCGGCACGGTCAGCCTCGAGGCCGGCAAGAAGGGCATCAACATGTCCAGGATCATGCGCAGCTTTTACAAGCACGCCGAGAAGACGTTCAGCTTCGAGGTGATCGAGCACGCGCTGGATGACTATATCACCGACCTCGAGAGCATCGATGCGCGCATCCAGATGCGGTTTTCCTATCCGGTCAGAATCCGCTCGCTGCGGTCGGGGCTGGAGGGGTACCAGTATTACGACATCGCGCTGGAACTGGTCGAGCAGGACGGTGTGCGGCGCAAGTTCATGCATCTGGATTATGTCTATTCGTCGACCTGCCCGTGCTCTCTGGAACTCAGCGAACATGCCCGCCAGTCGCGCGGTCAACTGGCCACGCCGCATTCGCAGCGTTCGGTGGCGCGCCTGTCGGTCGAGGTGGATTGCGCCTGCAACAACTGCCTTTGGTTCGAAGACCTGATCGAAATGGCCCGTGCCGCGGTGCCGACCGAGACGCAGGTCATGGTCAAGCGCGAGGATGAACAGGCCTTTGCCGAGATGAACGCGGCCAACCCGATCTTTGTCGAGGATGCGGCGCGGCTCTTTTGCGAGCAACTTTTGCGAGATGACCGGATCGCCGATTTCCGCGTTGTGGCCAGCCACCAGGAAAGTCTGCACAGCCACGACGCGGTCAGCGTGCTGACCCATGGCGACACATTCGCCGCCGAAAGCATCGACCCGAAGATGTTCGCAACGCTGTTTCACGTCGGGTGACCGGCGGGCGATAATCGCCCGGTCCCGCACATGATGTGAGCAAACATGCCGCAATGCGGCAGAAACCTGCCGTGTTTTTGGGCCTTTCGGGAAAGACCGCGCGGCGTTTCTTTTCTGCACCTGCGAAATCCGTTATTCAGATGTTACACGCTTGCGCCATTCTGCGCGCGGCGACCGAAAGGATACCCTATGGAACATGTTGCAGTCCCGATGAAGATGTCTGCCGCCGGTGTACGGCTGGCAGGGTACATGATCGAATCCCAGCTCAGGATCGTGCAGATTTTCGGGCGCGCGGCAGTGGAGGCGAACCTGTCGCTTGCCGGACTTGGCCCGGTTGTCGCGAAAG
>JANSYB010000662.1 GCA_024742655.1 Paracoccaceae bacterium
GATCCGGGCATGAACGGGGTCGTAGAAATGCTGCGGCCCGATCAGGCTGGCCACGCGGTCGTAGACGTCGTTGTTGGTCAGGATCGCGCCCAGCAACTGCTGCTCGGCCTCGATCGAATGTGGCATCGTCTCAATGTTCTGGACCTCAACGCCGGTGGCGTTGAAGCTGGCAACCTCGTTCATCGTCTTCCCCCGTACCTGTTGGGGTGTGGCATACAGAGCGCCCTGCGGAGGGGGCAAATTGTATGTTTGTGTGGATACACTGTGGATATTCGCCTGATACCACATATTGCAGGAAAAGGCGGCCATCCGTCAATATATGGCGCAGGTTTTGCCGATGCAGAGCTGTGACGTTGCGGCAGGGCAACGTAAAAATTTTTTGACAGGTGCCGTCAGGCGGGCCGTTCGGGGCGGCGACTCAGCCGCGCGCCGCCTGCCAGGCGCGCGGATCGCGCAGGAACGATTCGACCCCGTCCAGCGTGGCGGCATCGAAACTGCCCTGCGCGCGGGCCTCGGCCAGAACGTCCCACCATGTGCACAGGTAATGCAGCGCCACGCCGTGATCGCCCAGTGTCTTTTCGGTCTCGGGAAAGATGCCGTAGTAGAAGATCACAGCCGTATGCGCGCAGCTGGCGCCGGTCTCGCGGATCGCATCGACAAAGCTGAGCTTGGAGCCGCCATCGGTGGTCAGATCCTCGACCAGCAGAACCCGGTCGCCTTCGCCCATCACCCCCTCGATCCGGGCATTGCGGCCGTATCCCTTGGGCTTCTTGCGCACATAGGTCATGGGCAGGGCCATCCGTTCGGCCACCAGAGCCGAAAACGGGATGCCCGCGGTCTCGCCGCCTGCAACGTTATCGAACGCCTCGAACCCGGCATTGCGCATCACCGTGACGGTCATGAAATCCATCAGCGTGCTGCGGATGCGCGGAAAGGAAATCAGCTTGCGACAGTCGATATAGGTGGGCGACGGCAACCCGGAAGCCAGTGTGAAGGGCTCTTCGGCATTGAAATGCACCGCTTGCACCTCAAGCAGCATACGGGCGGTCAGGCGGGCGATTTCGCCCTGTTCGGGATAGCTGGCTGGTATCATCATGTGCCCTTCAGTCGCTCTGGTCGTGGCCTTCGGGGGCCGCGCGGTCAAAAACGTAAACATCGCCCCGGTCGCGTGTCAGGTCGATGTCCAACCCGGCCTGAAACAGGCTGTGCAACACCTTGGACACCTGTGGCGGGTCAATCAGTTTCGGGTGCACCTCGACGATGACACGGCGCACACCGGACAGATCGAGGGCGGGCAGGATCTCGGCCTCTGCCCCCTCTATATCGACGATCAGAATGGTCGGGTGCGTTTCGGCCAACAACCTGCGCACATCGATGCAGGGCAGGCGGACAGCCTGCGCGCTCGCGTCCGGTTGACGGGTCGAGGAGGCCCAGAAATCGTCACTGACATAGAAGGTCTGTTCCCCGTCATGCAGCGCCGCCAGCCCCTCGATCAGGGTCGCGCCGCACCGGTTGACCTCGAAATTTTGCAAGATCAACGGCGCAAGCTCGGGATTGCCCTCGACGCAAGTGACGGAAAGGTCGGGGCGGGCCTGCGAAATCCACATGGCCATGGCGCCGATCCCCGCGCCCAGCTCCAGCACCCGGTCGCCATCGCGCAAATCGGCCAGTGCGGCCTCACGCTCATGGCGCTCATATTGACCAGAGGCCAGCCCGGCAATCGTGGCGGGGCTGATTTTTTGCGCCGGCAGCGTCAGGCTGAGCCCGCCTGTTTCCATCCGGCGCCCGTTCAGCGCGGCCAGTGCTCTCCAGACCCAGGCCGGTTGCGCGGGATCAAGTGCGGCGGCCTGTTCAAGCGCCTCCTGCGCGGCTTTTCTA
>JANSYB010000639.1 GCA_024742655.1 Paracoccaceae bacterium
GCATAGGCCTCGGCCACCGGGCCATCGCCCGCGGCCACCGGGCGCCCCGAATCGCCGGCCAGACGTGTGTCCAGGTCGATCGGCAGCGCGGCCAGAAACGGCAGGCCAAGCGCCTCGGCCTCCGCCGCGACACCGCCGTGGCCGAAGATATGCGCCTCGTGACCACATTCGGGACAGTGAAACATCGACATGTTCTCGATCAACCCCAGAATGGGTGTCTTGAGCGTGCGGAACATGTCCATCGCCTTGCGCGCGTCGATCAATGCCACGTCCTGCGGCGTGGACACCACCAGTGCCCCCGTGGGCGCGGCCCGCTGGCACAGGGTCAGCTGCACATCCCCCGTCCCCGGCGGCAGGTCGACGATCAGAACGTCCAGCTCGCCCCAGCGGACCTGGCTCATCATCTGCTGCAACGCCCCCATCAGCATCGGACCCCGCCAGACGACCGCCTTGTCCGCCTCCAGCATCAGGCCGATCGACATCATCGTCACACCGTGCGCGTGCAAGGGTTCGATGATCTTCCCGTCCGGGCTGGCGGGCCGGTCCGAGACCCCCATCATGCGCGGCTGGCTTGGCCCGTGGATGTCCGCATCCAGCAGACCGACCCGCCGCCCCTGTCGCGCGAGCGCCACGGCCAGGTTCGAGGACACGGTGGATTTACCCACCCCGCCCTTGCCGCTGGCGATGGCCAGAATGGATTGCACGCCCGCCGGCCGGATCGTCTCATTGCCGCCCTTGGGATGGCCCCCGATCTTCAGGGACGGCGCCGCCGGTTTGGCCGCCGCCCCATGCGCCGTCAGCGCGACACTGGCCCGCTCCACGCCCTCGACCGACAGAGCGGCACGCTCGGCGGCGGCGCGCAGGGGCTCCATCCGGGCGGCGATTTCGGGCGATGGCGCCTCGATGACGAACCGCACCTGCCCGGCCTCGACACTCAGCGCGCGCACCATGTCGCGCGCGATCAGGTTGCCGCCGTCCGGCAGTTCGATCCGTTCCAGCTGCGCCCGGATCGCCTCGGCGATCGTTGTGTCCGTCATGTCAAACTCCGTTCCCTTCGGTTTCCGTTCCCGGCTGATTCGCGACATAGGGCGGTGCGAAGGCCGGCTCCACTCCGGTTTTGAGTGCCTGTCGACCGCGGATGGGGCAAGCCCTGTGCGCACCTTGCGTTTGCGCACCGCTCAAATCGTAGTCGATGCTGCCTTGCAGCGAACACAGGGCTGACAAGGCGCCAGAATCTGTTTCAAAACTGCATTAATATACAGCAACTTGCCCGACATAAGGTCAGTCGTTCATATGCATTTTCTGCATGGCAGCATTGTTGCCACTGGGTATTGTGCAATCGCAGCATTTGCCTATCTTGGTGGTGTGAAGACGCGATCAGCTGCTTCTCTCCTCCTCCCTGAGGTATCTGATCGCAACGCAGCTTAGCCTCTCCTCCTCCCTGGCGATGCTGCGAAAAAAAGGGCTTCGGCCCAAACGATAGCGAAAGACCCTTCTCCTCCTCCCTAGGGTCCGACGTGACTGAACGGCGGCGTCTCTCCTCCTCCCTGACGCCGCCGTTTTTCTTTTCAATCGCTCAATGCATCACCCGAACCCGCCCCCGACGCGTGCCTGGTTTCATCGGCACGGTGGCCTCCTCGAGAATGGCGACAAAGGCCCGGGCGGCGGCACTTGACGGGTTCTGCAATTCGGCCTGACGCAATGCATCCTGCGCGGCCTCTGGCGTGGCCTCACCCGGCTGAGTAAACACCCATTCCAGAAACCCCAGCCGCGCCATGCTGTCGGCCTCGGTGCCGGTGGCGTCGCTGCGTTCCAAACCGTTGAGTATAACGTTCGCGTTCATCTCGGTTCTCTCCACCGGCCACACCCCGGGCCGGGCTGGGGCGGAAAGAGATACGCGCGATGAACCCCTGTTTCATCCGCCCGCACCGCTCCCCGCGGCTTGACGTGGGTCCAAGGCTGGTTTCCGGGCTTGGTGGGTTACGGATGACGCGCCTTCCCGGGGCGATCCGGCCCCAGTGGC
>JANSYB010000661.1 GCA_024742655.1 Paracoccaceae bacterium
AACCGATATCAAATCCATCATGATTATCGGAGCCGGCCCCATCATCATCGGGCAGGCCTGCGAGTTCGATTATTCCGGGGCACAGGCCTGCAAGGCGCTGCGCGAAGAGGGCTACCGGGTGATCCTGGTGAACTCCAACCCCGCCACGATCATGACCGACCCGGAACTGGCCGATGCCACCTATATCGAGCCGATCACCCCCGAGATCGTCGCCAAGATCATCGAAAAGGAACGCCCCGACGCGCTGTTGCCGACTATGGGCGGGCAGACCGGGCTGAACACCGCGCTGGCCGTGGCCGACATGGGGGTGCTGGACAAGTTCGGTGTGGAACTGATCGGCGCCAACCGCGAGGCCATCGAAATGGCCGAGGACCGCAAGCTTTTTCGCGAGGCGATGGACCGGCTGGGCATCGAAAACCCCAAGGCCACCATCGCCAACAACATGGATGAATGCATGGCGGCCCTCGAGGATATCGGCCTGCCCGCGATCATCCGCCCGGCCTTTACCCTTGGCGGCACGGGCGGCGGCGTGGCCTATAACCGCGACGATTACGAATATTACTGCAAATCCGGCCTCGATGCCTCCCCGGTCAGCCAGATCCTGATCGACGAGTCGCTTCTGGGCTGGAAGGAATTCGAGATGGAGGTCGTCCGCGACAAGGCCGACAACGCGATCATCGTCTGTTCCATCGAGAACGTCGATCCGATGGGCGTTCACACGGGCGATTCGATTACCGTGGCGCCCGCGCTGACCTTGACCGACAAGGAATACCAGATCATGCGCAACGGCTCTATCGCCGTGCTGCGTGAAATTGGCGTGGAAACCGGCGGCTCCAACGTGCAATGGGCGATCAACCCCGAGGATGGCCGCATGGTCGTCATCGAGATGAACCCGCGCGTCTCCCGCTCCTCGGCGCTGGCGTCCAAGGCGACGGGTTTCCCCATTGCCAAGATCGCCGCCAAGCTGGCCGTGGGCTACACGCTGGATGAGTTGGACAACGACATCACCAAGGTCACGCCCGCCAGCTTCGAGCCGACCATCGACTATGTCGTCACCAAGATCCCGCGCTTCGCCTTCGAGAAATTCCCCGGCTCCGAGCCGCATCTGACCACGGCGATGAAATCCGTGGGCGAGGCCATGGCCATCGGCCGGACGATCCACGAAAGCCTGCAAAAAGCCCTGGCCAGCATGGAGACCGGCCTGACCGGGTTCGACGAGATCGAGATCGAGGGCGCGCCGGACAAGGCCGCCCTCGTCAAGGCGATCAGCAAGCAGACCCCGGACCGGCTGCGCACCATCGCGCAGGCCATGCGCGACGGTCTGGACGATGACGAGATCTTTGCCGCAACGAAGTTCGACCCGTGGTTCCTGGCCCGTATCCGCGAGATCATCGAGGCCGAAGCGACCGTGCGCGAGACGGGTCTGCCGACCCATGCCGAGGGGCTGCGCCGCCTCAAGATGCTGGGCTTTACCGATGCCCGTCTGGCCAAGCTGACCGGCTTTACCGAGGCCGATGTGCGCCGTGCGCGCCATACCGCGGGTGTCACGGCCGTGTTCAAGCGCATCGACACCTGCGCGGCCGAATTCGAGGCCCAGACCCCCTACATGTATTCCACCTACGAGGCTCCGATGATGGGCGACGTGGAATGCGAGGCTCGCCCAAGCGAGCGCAAGAAGATCGTCATCCTCGGCGGCGGGCCGAACCGGATCGGACAAGGGATCGAGTTCGACTATTGCTGTTGCCACGCCTGTTTCGCGCTGACCGACGCAGGTTATGAAACGATCATGATCAACTGCAACCCCGAGACGGTCAGCACCGATTATGACACCTCCGACCGGCTGTATTTCGAACCACTGACCTTTGAACATGTCATGGAAATCCTG
>JANSYB010000156.1 GCA_024742655.1 Paracoccaceae bacterium
CATCTTCTGCTCGGCATAGCCGCGATCCTTTTCCCGGTCATGGGGGATCACCATCTCAAGGGTTTCACCGCCCAGAGAGACGGTCATGGTGCCCATTGACCCGTAGCGGTCATTCAGTTCCGCAGCGGACAACGGCATGGCGAGGCCGGCGGCGGCCAACAGGGCGAAAAGGCGGGTCATGCAATGGCTCCGGTCTTTCAGGATACTGTTGACAGCCTAACACCGGATGTGGATTCGGCAATGCGCACCAACCCGGCTCGGCCCGTCAGCCCGCGTCCCGCCAGCGATCGACGCCGGGAGACTTGCCGCCCCTATCGCGATGATCGACATGTGATGGGCGTGACGTGGCGGCGCCTTGCGGGTTCAAATGACCGACTTGCGGACGGAGCTGCCGTTATGGGAGTATGTGCGAATGTCCGGTTGCTAGCTCTTTGCTCTGGTGTGCTGCATGCCGTCAAATGAGAGGATCAATGGATGTTCCTTTGTTTTCCAAGTCTCGATTGCATCAGTGACTAAGCTCAACTTCTCAAGTTGAGATTTGTTGTCTTCGAGCAAGACGGGATAAAGCAATTTGAATGACGTCCACAATCTTCGGAAGTGGTGTACGCCATCCGGGAGAAGAAAAGCGGCCATCATCATGTTATTGCTTTCGCCCGCTAGAAAGGCCCGTGCTTTCGGATTTGGGTGCCCTCCCATATCGCAGTGCATCCAATACTCTTGATCGCTGAATATTCCGTTAGATTTCTTCCGCATTTTTTGCGGTGTGAACTGCTTGCGAAGCGTATCGCCATCCGCTCCAAGCCATTTTCCAAGCTCACTTTTGTCTTGGTAAGCAACAAAAAACAGATATTCGAATTCTACCAATTGTCGCAACAACGCCGCCGCAGAATACTCGTTCCCACTTCTCATCAAGGTGGCAAAGCCGACAGTAATATCCGCCGCCAACCGGCTCAGTATCGAAAAAGCAGAGATTTTTTTGTCACTGACAAGAAGCCCTTGAACAAACGCGTGGCTACCTAGTTCCCCCAAAATTTTAGCCCCTGTGTCTAATACATTCAGTCGCGCTGATAAGATGTCTGGGTCTGCTAGAGCACTAACAAAAACATCCGAAACTTCATTGTTATCCATGACTTCAGTAGAGGTCGAACGTGTTCTTGGTTTCAAGGTTATCTGATGTTCTTTTGGCAAAGCGGACTTTCAAGCGAAGCGCAGCATCCGTCAAACTGGGCTCGAAGCGGACCAGGGCCGGTTGCTATTCCCCCGGGTCCCGCCAACGGTTGACGATGGGATAGCGGCGATCCAGCCAGAACGCCTTTTTCGACAGGCGCGTGCCCGGCGCAGACTGGAAGCGCTTGTATTCCGAGATGTAGAGCAGGTGCTCCACTTGCTTGGCATCGGCCCGCTCGAAACCTGCCGCCACGCAATCCGCGATCGAGCCGTCCTGATCCACGAGGATTTCAAGGATACCGTCCAGCACCGGGTAATCGGGCAGTGAATCGCTGTCTTTCTGGTCCTCGCGCAACTCGGCACTGGGGGGTTTCTGGATGATATTGTCGGGGATCACCGAACCCGCAGGCCCCATCATCCAGTCGCGGTGATTGCCATTGCGCCAGCGGCAGATGTCGAAAACGCGGGTCTTGTAGAGATCCTTGATCGGGTTGTAGCCGCCCGCCATGTCGCCATAAATCGTGGCATAGCCCACCGCGACCTCGGACTTGTTGCCGGTGGTCAGCAGCATCTCGCCGAACTTGTTGGACAGCGCCATGAGCAGCAGGCCGCGCAGGCGGGATTGGATGTTTTCCTCGGTCAGGTCCGGCTCTGTGCCCTCGAAAAGCGGCGCCAGCGTGTTGGTGATCGCTGCGCGCCCCTCTGAGATCGGCACGAAATCATATCGGCAGCCAAGGTTTTCGGCGAGCGTCTGCGCATCGTCGAGCGAGGCCTGCGACGTGTATTCCGACGGCAACATCACGCAGCGCACGTTGTCGGCGCCAAGCGCATCCGTGGCGATGGTGGCCACGATGGCGCTGTCGATCCCGCCCGACAGGCCCAGCAGAACCTTGGAAAAGCCCGTCTTGCGCATGTAATCGCGCAAGGAAAGCACCATGGCGTGGTAATCCTGTTCGTAGAGGTCGGGGATATGGGCCAGTTCGCCGGGCGCGATGCGCCATCCCTCGGGCGTGCGCTGCAGGTCAACATGGCTGATCGCCTCCTGCATGACCGGCATCTGCAGCGCCAATGCGCCGCCGGGGTTCAAGGCGAATGTCCCGCCGTCGAACACCTGGTCGTCCTGCGCGCCGACGAGGTTGAGATAGATCAGCGGCAGGCCGGTTTCGATCACGCGCGACACCATGAGGTTGATCCGCGTGTCCATCTTGCCCCGGTAATAGGGCGACCCGTTGGGCACCAGCAGGAATTCCGCGCCGGTTTCGGCCAGTGTTTCGGGCACATCCTCGTGCCAGCTGTCTTCGCAGATCGGGCTGCCGATGCGCACGCCGTCCACCGCGTAGGGCCCACCGACCGGCGCGGATGAGTAGATGCGCACCTCATCGAACACGGTCTCGTTGGGCAGGTGATGCTTGAGCACGCAGGCCGTGACGCTGCCGCCCTTGAGGATGTAATAGGCGTTGTAAAGCCCGGCGCCCTCGAGGGCCGGGCCACCGATGGCCAGAGCGGGGCCGTCGGCACATTCCCGGGCCAGCTCTTCGATCCGGGCGATCGCGGCCTGATGAAAGGCCGGCTTCATCACGAGGTCCTGGGTGTTGTACCCGGTGATGAACATCTCCGGCAGCGCCACGAGGTTCGCGCCCGCCTCCCGCCCGGCCTGCCACGCCTTGTGCGCAAGGGCGGCATTGCCCTCCAGATCGCCCACTGTCGGGTTGAACTGCGCCAATGTCACGCGGAACCTGTCGGACATGCCTGCTGCGCCCCCGAATTGCACTTGCGCCTGATTTAGCAGATCAACGCGCGAGGGAAAGCCGAAACCGGGAAAACACGTTGTCAGCCCCGCGCGCGTCCACTAGATTTCCCGCGACCCGCTTGGCGGGATCAGGCGCCGGGACATCAGGGACGAATATGCATCACGCACTCAGCAAAAGCATCGTTTTGGGCGCGCTGGCCGCGCTGGCCGGGCCGGCCGCCGCGCAGAATGGCGAGGTTCAGACCAAGCAATATGACGACGGTGGCATCTACGAAGGCACCTTCCGCAACGGCCTGCAACATGGCACCGGCACCTATACCCTGCCCAACGGGTACGAGTATTCGGGCGAATGGGTCGATGGCGAGATCAAGGGCAAGGGCGTGGCGCGCTTTCCCAACGGATCGGTCTACGAGGGCGAATTCGCCAAGGGCAAACCCGAGGGCGTGGGCAAGATCGTCTTTGCCGATGGCGGCACCTATGAGGGCACGTGGGAAGATGGCAAGATCACCGGACAGGGGGTGGCCGTCTATGCCAATGGCGTGCGCTACGAGGGCGGCTTTCGAAACGCGCTGCACCATGGCCGCGGCAAGATGGAAAGCCCGGGCGGTTATGTCTATGACGGCGACTGGGTGAACGGCGTCAAGGAGGGGCTGGCCACGATCACCTATCCCGATGGCGCGGTCTATGAAGGCGAGGTCAAGCGCGGCGCCCGCGAGGGCGAGGGCAAGCTGAGCATGCCCGACGGGCTGATCTACGAAGGATTGTGGGCGAACGGCCAGATCGACGGCAAGGGCAAGCTGACCCAGCCCAACGGCGATGTCTACGAGGGGGACCTCGTCGCCGGCCGACGCGAGGGCACGGGCCGCGTGGTCTACAACAACGGCGATGTCTACGAGGGCGATTTCGCCGATGACCGGCGCCATGGCACCGGCGTTTTCACCGGCTCGGACGGGTATCGCTACGAGGGCGACTGGGTCGCGGGCAAGATTTCGGGCAACGGCACGGTGACCTATCCCGACGGGTCGGTCTATGTCGGCGAATTCCGCGACGACCTGGCCAATGGGCAGGGCAAGATCACCTATCCCGACGGCTCCACCTACGAAGGGGAATGGAACGGCGGCGTGATCGACGGGACAGGCACCGCGACCTACACCAATGGCCTCGTCTACGAGGGCGAATTCCGCAATGCGCGCAACCACGGTTTCGGCGTGATGACCTATCCCGATGGCTACCGCTACGAAGGCGAATGGCAGGACGGACAGCGCCATGGCACCGGCACGGCGACCTATGCCGACGGGACGGTGTACGAGGGCCAGTTCGAGAACGGCCAGCGCCACGGCGCCGGAAAGATCGTGATGCCCGACGGGTTCATCTACGAAGGCGAATGGCAGAACGGCGAGATTTCGGGGCGGGGCGTGGCCACTTATACCAATGGCGACGTCTACGAGGGCATGTTCCTGCGCGGCAAGCGTCAGGGCGAGGGGACGATGCGGTATGCGACCGGCGAACAGGCCAGCGGAGAGTGGAGCGACGGCGCCCTCGAAAGCCAGACCAGCACCAGTGTGCAGACCGAGGCGCCCACCGGTGAGACCGAAAACCCGGAAGCGCAGGACGGCACCCAGACAGCCGACTGACACGCCACGAGAAAATTCTGCGAATTTTCTTCTCCCGTCGCTCTTGGCATGCCCCGGCGCAAACCCCGGGCTGGGAGCCGGCATGGAGCACATCGCCCTGATCCAGCCGCGACAGCGCAAGAAAATTCGCAGAATTTTCTCGTCCATCGCTACCGCTTCAAATCACCTCGCCCGCCTCCAGACGGCCGAGCAGCCGCCCGGCCTGCGCCAGGACGGTCTCGCGCCGGTCCGCCGTCATGCGATCCCATGTGCGGTACATCTGCGCCATGCGCGGATTGCCCTGGAAGCGCTCCCGGTGGCGGATCAGGAAATCCCAGTACAGCAGGTTGAACGGACAGGCCGCGTCCCCCGTCTTGTCCTTGACCGAATAGGCGCAGCGCTTGCAGTAATCCGACATGCGGTCGATGTAATTGCCCGAGGAAACGTAGGGTTTGGAGGCGATGATCCCGCCATCGGCGAACTGGCTCATGCCGACCGTGTTGGGTGCCTCGACCCATTCGAACGCATCGGCATAGACCGACAGGTACCATTCATGCAGCTGGTGCGGGTCGATTCCCGCCAGCAGGGCGAAATTGCCCGTTACCATCAACCGCTGAATATGATGGGCATAGGCCTCATCCCGCGTCTGGCTGATCGCGTGGTCCATGCAGTTCATCCGCGTCTGCCCGCCCCAGTACATCGCGGGCAGGTCACGGTCATGCCCCAGTGCGTTGCGCTCGGGATACTCCGCGCCTTCGCGGAAATAGATGCCACGCACGTATTCACGCCAGCCGATCACCTGCCGGATATAGCCCTCGGCGGCGTTGATTGGCACGTTTCCGGCCTGCCATTCTTCTTCTACGCGGGTGCAGATTTCCAGCGGGGTCAACAACCCGATATTGAGATACATGGAAATGACCGAATGATGCAGGAACCGATCGCTCGACAGCATCGCATCCTGATAGTCACCAAATCCCGGCAGCAATTTCTTCACGAAGTGATCCAGCGCCCGCAGCGCCTCGCCCCGTGTCGTGGCGAACCAGAATGGGCGCAGCGCCCCGAAATTACCCCCGAACCGTGCCTCGACAAGGTCCAGCACCTCTTCGGTGATCTCGTCGGGGGTAAACTGCATCGGGGCCGCCCGGAACAGATCATCACCGGCCGGTTTTCGATTGTCGTGGTCGAAGTTCCACTTGCCGCCCGCCGGTTTGTCCCCATCCATCAAAAGCCCGGTCTTGCGCCGCATCTCGCGGTAGAAATACTCCATCCGCAACTGCTTGCGCCCCTCGGCCCAGCTGTCGAACGCCTCCAGCGAGGCCACGAACCGGTCGTCGGGCAGCAGCGTGACAGTCAGCGGCGCGGCCTCAAGCGCCTCGATCAGACGCCATTCGCCGGGCCGCGTGGCAAGAACCTGCGACGTGCCGTGCTCCTGCCCGCGCCGCATGAGTTCGCCCACGATGGACCGGGACGTCTCCGGCTCATCCAGCCGGGAATAAGCCACCTGCCACCCGTCCCGGCGCAGGGCCTCGGCGAAATGGCGCATCGCCGAAAAGATCAGCGCGATCTTCTTGGGATGGTGCCGGACATATGCCGCCTCATCCGCCACCTCGGCCATGACGATCAGGTCATCGTCCTTGTCGGCCGCGCGGAGGGCCGACAGGGTTTCGCTCAACTGATCGCCCAGGACCAACACCA
>JANSYB010000459.1 GCA_024742655.1 Paracoccaceae bacterium
AAATTCGCCATACCCTGCAGGGCGGCGGTCTGCGTGGCCCAGTGCGCATCGATCCGGATATTGGTCTGCCCGGCCAGGTTTGCGCGCAGAAACTCCAGAAAGGCGACAAAGGCCGCCCGGTGCGCACGCCGGTCATAGCCCTCATCAGGGCCGCCCCCGGGAATTGGAAGCTTGTGAAAGTTGCGCAGCGTTTTGCGAATATCGGAAAAACAGCCCGGCCCGGTCTGCAGGATCTTGTTGCAGAAGGCGGCATGGGCCCGGGCGATCGGATGACGCAGCACGGTAAAGCTGCGATGACCCTTGTTGCGCCGCTTCCACTGTCGCAGGCCTTTCTGGTTCAGCTTGGTCGGCAGCGTATCAACCGGGACACCATCCAATTCCGCGATCCAGTCACACACCGTCTGTTCGGGCCCGGATCGTATCGGCATATACAAAAGCGGCGCATGCGCCCCGGTCACGAAGCCCGGAACAGCCGCCCCGCGGCGCGGTTCGAAATTCGGTGTGCGTGTCAGATTGAACGGGTCGATGCCCGACAAGGCATGTTCCATTTCCCTGAAGTTCGACACCTTGTCCTCGAGCGAACTCGGATTCTGCTTCTTGAGGGATGTATCAAGCTCTTCGAGGCGTTCGTCACTCCCCAGGAACTGGGCCAGGCCATTGATGACATCGACGTCCTGAAGATCCTCATAGGCGATATAGAAGGCCGTCTGGCCTGTGCGCTGCAGCCGGTTCAGCAGAAAGACCTGAAAGGATTGAAGCCGGGCCACATGTGTTTCGAACTCCATCCCGTCGAACGCCACTTTGCTATCCTTGCGCCGCTTGACGTTGGTCAGTTTCCACTGGCCCGTGGCCTGTGCGATCTTCCATGACACATAACTGTCCAGCGGATTGCGCGTCAGGATGATCTTGGCGCAACGCGCGTCATCCAGACAGATGTCCAGCACGCGCGGATCATGGTCATGGAAAAACCGAAACCCACCAAGACCGGTGGTTTCACTCTGTATTGCCGCGATCAGGCGGGCCGGGTCGGCATCGCGCATGGCCTGCGTGACACCTGCAATCTCGGTCTTGTTCGGATAGCCGATGAAATGCGGATTGAACGCCTCTCCATGGCACTCGAACCCCTCAAAGGCATTCAGGTTCGTTTCCAGAAAATTGGACCCGGTCCGCATCTCGGCGAAAATCACGAAGTAATCGAAGGGGCGCTGCATCCGGGTTTCACCGCACGAGATAAGGTTTGCGTTTTCCGGACTGCGGCTCGTTCTGATGGTGTTCGACCGGGAAGTCGCCCATCAGATAGGGGTGCATACCCTGATTTTTGAGGTTCTGAAGGAACTGACCAAAACCGCTGAGATCAGACATTTTTGGAACCTCGGACAATCCATGCTGAGATTGCTTTCCAATCTCGTCAATGATGGTCTGCAGCGGTTCCATCGGCGCCTCGATGAATTCGGACATGCTCCAGATCCGAACACGCGCCTTGGTCCAGGGTGAGCGCAAAACATCAAGGTGTTTGCTCTCGATCCTTTGCTGACGTGCGGCCTCTTCGCGAATCTCGGAAAAATTCAGGTTGGATTTGAACAGTGGCACCGCCCAGGCACCCGAAATCACCGACACCTGCGCATTCGGATCCTTTGCGATGTCCCATTCGATCTTCTTGATCCGGTCACGGGGGCCAAGTTGAAAACATTGCCGTTCGCCGCGGGTATTCCAGATCAGACTGGCCAGAAAAGCGCGCGGATTATAGTCGCGCAATGCGGCCGAGTCGCTGAGCGCGCCATTCATGACGGTCTGACCACCGGAGAATTCAGCCCGTTCCGGCGCAAAGAGGTTGCCATGAACCCGCGTGGCGGTGACACGGGCAAGCCAGGGCTCGAAATTCTCGAACAGGTCGTTGAACCCTTCAAAAACCGAGTATTGCGCACAGGTCAGCCCGTTTTCCCGACCTTCAACCGGGAACCGGCTTTGCATGTAAAGACCGGGGCGTCCACGGGTCCGCCGATCGACGGCCTTGGCAAAAATCCGGTCGATCTTGCCCGGATTCGGCTCTGTTCGTTTCATCGCACTGGCCTGATCGGTCAGGAATGCTTCGTAAAGCTTGTCGGCAAAAGGCCATATCTTGCGCGCGACAAAGCAATCTGATCGCCGCAGAAGTTGAAGGTGGTCATCGTAAAAGATGTGTGGCTTGCCCTGATAGTCGAATTTCGAAAGCGTAAGCGAACGACTCTCGATCTGACGGGAATAGAGCCGCGACAGCGTCTGGAAATAGCTTTCGTCGGGAATCCAGACTGTCTTGAAATACCGATCGTAGATGGCCCTGTCCGGATCTTCGAGTATGGCCGATAGCGTCTGGCGCGTCAGGCACCACCACTGACTGCCCATATGCGGAACGATCCCGTTGGGAATCCGCCGACGATATCCCACGGTCCGTTGCAGCGCGACATACTTGTCGAACAAGAACCGGTTCTTGCGCCAGGAAAACGGGAACCGGAGCGTAAAGCGTTCATGGTCCAACCCGCCGATGGTCCAGGGAACATCAGCCGTCGTGGCCGACTCGACAAAATCGGTCTGCGGTCGCTCGGCAAGATAATCGATCAGTTCCTGAACCGGCCGAAGCGGCAAACAAGACCCCGATGCCAGGTAGACGTGCCGGACATCCTTGAACTCTCTCAGCATCATCTCCGAGGCGCATTGGGTGGCGGCCACCAGACCCCACGTGCCCCATTCGCAGCGGTGTCGTTTCGAAAAACGAACATGGGGCAGATCCGCCAGGGCCTTTACAAAATCATTGTAGACGGGCTTTGAAACGAACTTGTCGACATGGATGACGATCGGACAACCCGACGCGGCCCAGTGCCGCGCGACCTGCTCTGCGCGGTTGAAGGCCGTGTGAACCAGCATGACGATGCCGACACTCACCTGATCCTGCCCTTCCTCATGCCCAGTTCCCCTTGGACATCAGCCCGAGGATTTCCAATTGGCGCCAGTTTATATATTTCTCGGACCATTTGCACCAAAGGTCCGGGTTGTCCTGAAAATTCTCTGCATATGCTTTATATTCGACACTGCCGGAATAATGCTGCCCGCGCGTCAACTCTTCCTCGGCTTTGGC
>JANSYB010000195.1 GCA_024742655.1 Paracoccaceae bacterium
CCGCCGCTTCGTCGAAGCGGCCAAGACGCTTGAATCCTGTCCTCTTTACATCGACGACACCCCCGCCTTGCCTATCTCCCAGCTGGCGGCCCGGGCGCGTCGGCTGAAGCGGACGCATGGGCTGGACGTGTTGATCGTCGACTACCTACAGCTCGTGCGTCCCGCTTCGGCGAAGGACAGCCGGGTGAACGAGGTCTCGGAGATCACCCAGGGCCTGAAGGCGATCGCCAAGGAACTGGACATTCCCGTGATCGCGCTCTCGCAGCTGTCGCGCCAGGTCGAGTCGCGCGACGACAAGCGCCCGCAGCTGAGCGACCTGCGCGAATCCGGCTCGATCGAGCAGGACGCCGACGTCGTGATGTTCGTCTTCCGCGAGGAATACTATGTCGAGCGCGAAAAACCTTCGGACGAGAAACTCGAGGAGATGGCCGCCTGGCAGGAACGCATGGAACGCCTGCATGGCCGCGCCGAGGTGATCATCGGCAAGCAGCGTCACGGCCCCATCGGCACTGTCGAACTCAGCTTCGAAGGTCGTTTCACGCGGTTCGGCAATCTCGCCAAGGCGTGGCAGCAGGACAGTCAGGACTTCTAAGCGCCTGATGCCAAAGCTTTTCATTCACATCGGCTCTCCCAAGACCGGCTCGACCGCGATACAGTATTTCCTGGCGCAGAACCTCGAGGCGCTGGATGCGCAGGGGGTGAATTTCGTCCGCCAAGGGCGCAAGCGGGACGCGCATAACCTGATCCTGCAGGCCCGGCGTGCGGGCGATATCGGCAAGGTCATGCAAAAGGTGGTGCGCGAGATTCAGTCACGGCCTGACGACACGCATATCCTGACCTCCGAGATGTATTTCGGCGCAGGCGTCGGCGCCGATCTGGCCGCCGCCCTGCCCGACGATCTGCGCGCCAAGACGCGCATCCTGGTCTACCTGCGCCGGCAGGATCGCTTTCTCGAGGCGCTCTATAAGCAGCGGGTCAAGACCGGCCGCTATCACGGCACCGCGCAGGATTTCGCGCAGGCAAAGCTTGGCAATGGCAATTACGAACGCACGCTCGCCCCCTATGCCGAGGCGTTCGGGGCCGACAACATCATCGTGCGCCCGTTCGAACGGCCGCATTTCCCGCAGGGCAACGTGGTTCACGACGCCGCCGCTATTTTCGGCGTCACCGGGTTGGACGACCTCTTCGTGCCCGGCTCCATCGACAACCTGACCCTGAGCGTGGAAATCACCCGGCTTCTGGCCCATGTGGCGCGCGCGACGGATGTGAATATCAAGGACGTGATCCGCCACCTGTCGCATGAACCGCCCGCCGATGCGGCGCGCTCCAACGATTGTTTTGCGCTGGAGGAACGGCGAGAGATCATGGGCCATTTCACCGATCTGAACGAGGCGGTCCGCAAAACCTATTGCCCTGATCTGGCGTCGCTTTTCGACGAGTCCGACCTCGCAGCGGACGCGCCGGAAACCCTGCCCGACCCGCATGAGAGGCTGCACCGGATGGAGCGCGCGCAGCAGATCGTGTTCGACGCGATCGCGCAGATGCGTCAGGCGGGCTGATCCTTTCCACTTGACCCTTGCGCCCATCCTGTCAAAACGCCCTGCATGAGTACCGGCACCCTTACGATCGACCTTGACGCGCTCGTGGCCAACTGGCGTGCGCTGAACGCCATGACGGGCTGTGAGACCGCCGCCGTGGTCAAGGCCGACGCCTATGGGCTTGGCCTGCCGCGTGCGGCACGGGCACTGGTCCGCGCCGGCGTCGAAACCTTCTGCGTCGCCGTCGCCGAAGAGGGCGCGGCCCTGCGTGCCGCGATCGGGCCCAAACCCGCCATTCACGTCTTTTCGGGCCACATGGCCGGTGACACCGACATGATCGCCGATATGGGGCTGACGCCGATGATCAACTCGGTCGATCAGCTGATCCGCCATCTCGAGGCGCTGCCGGGCGCGCCCTTCGGTATTCAGCTCGATACCGGGATGAACCGGCTGGGCATGGAACCGGCCGAATGGGAGGCGGTGCGGGACATGGCACTGGCCGCGAACCCTGTTCTGATCATGAGCCATCTGGCCTGCGCCGACACCCCCGCGCACGAGATGAACGCCCGCCAGCTGGAGACGTTCCGCCGGATGACCAACGGCGTGGACGTGCCCAGATCGCTGGCGGCGACGGGCGGCATCCTGCTGGGACCGGAATATCATTTCGAGCTCACGCGGCCCGGGATCGGCCTTTATGGCGGCCTGCCCTTTGCCGATGCGCGCGCGGTGGTCACGCTGGACCTGCCGGTGATCCAAACGCGGATTCTGAGCGAAGGGGAAACCGTGGGCTACGGCAACACGTTCACAGCCCATCGCGAAACCCGCATTGCCACCCTGTCTTCGGGCTATGCTGACGGGATCATTCGCGCCATGGGCCCCAGGACGATCCTTTACACGGACGGTGTGCCCTGCCCAGTCGCCGGGCGCATCTCGATGGATTCGCTCAGCGCCGACATCACCGACCTGCCGACCGAGCCCAAGTCGCTGCGCCTTCTGGGCGAGGATCAGACCGTCGATGACATCGCGGAAAACGCAGGCACCATCGGCTATGAAATCCTGACCGCACTCGGGTCACGCTACCAGCGGCGGTATATCGGCGGATGAGCGTGGTCACCGCCTTTCCGGCCGCCATCGGGCGCAACGTGCTGGCGGGTCTGGCGATGCTGGGGCGCATCACGCTGTTTCTGGGCGCGAGCATTTCGCACATCCTGCGCCCGCCCTATTATCCGCGCGAACTGGGCACCGCGCTGATGCAGGTGGGCTGGCTGTCGCTGCCGGTGGTCGGGCTGACGGCCATTTTCACCGGCGGCGCGCTGGCGCTGCAGATCTATTCGGGCGGGGCGCGGTTCAACGCCGAGGCCGTGGTGCCGCAGATCGTGGCCATCGGCATGGTGCGCGAACTCGGACCCGTTCTGGTGGGCCTGATGATCGCGGCCCGCGTGACCTCATCCATCGCGGCCGAGATCGCCACGATGAAAGTGACAGAGCAGATCGACGCGCTGACCACCCTGTCGACCCACCCGATGAAATATCTCGTGGCACCGCGGGTTCTGGCCGCCTTCATCACGGTGCCTCTGCTGGTCGGTGTGGGGGACGTGATCGGCGTCTTCGGCGGGTTTCTGGTCGGCGTGCAGAACCTCGGCTTCAATGCGGCAACCTACCTGCACAACACGGTCAACTTTCTCGAGACGCTCGATATCGTCTCCAGCCTGGTCAAGGGCGCGGTCTTCGGCGTGATCGCGGCGGTGATGGGCTGTTACTACGGCATGCATTCGGGCCGCGGCGCGCAGGGCGTGGGCCGGGCCACCAAAAGCTCGGTTCAGGCCGCCGCCATCCTGATCCTGGCCGCGAACTTCGTGCTGACGGGGGTGTTCTTCTCGGTATGATCGAACTCAGCGATGTCCATAAGGCCTTTGGCAGCAACCGCGTTCTGCGCGGCGTGAACCTGACGATCGCGTCGGGCACGTCAATGGTGATCATCGGCGGGTCGGGCACCGGCAAATCCGTCGCGCTGAAATGCATCCTTGGCCTGATCACGCCGGATAGCGGCGCCATCACGCTGGACGGGCAGGACGTGACCAAGGGGGATCGCGATGCATTCCTCGCGCGGTTCGGGATGCTTTTTCAGGGCGGGGCGCTGTTCGATTCGCTGCCGGTCTGGCAGAACGTGGCGTTTCGCCTGTTGCGCGGCTCACTCAAACGGCCGCGCGACGAGGCGCGGGAGATCGCCATCGAAAAGCTGCGCCGCGTCGGGCTGAAGCCCGAGCAGGCCGATCTTTTCCCCGCGGAACTGTCGGGCGGCATGCAGAAACGCGTGGGCCTGGCCCGCGCCATCTGCGCCGAGCCGGAAATCATCTTCTTCGACGAGCCCACCACGGGCCTTGATCCGATCATGTCGGGCGTCATCAACGAACTTGTCCGCGAAATCGTGGTCGAGATGGGCGCGACGGCCATGACCATCACCCATGACATGACGTCGGTGCGCGCCATCGCCGATAACGTGGCCATGCTCCACGACGGCAAGATCCGCTGGACCGGACCGGTTGCGCAAATGGATAACTCGGGCGATCCCTATCTCGACCAGTTCATCCATGGCCGCGCCGAAGGCCCGATCGAGGCGGTGCGTTGACCCGGCCGGGTCAAGAATTTTGGGAAAATTCTTGGCAAAAATCTTTGAAAGATTTTTGTCTTTCGCAAAGTGGCCAAGTGTAATCGGGGATTCGAGCCATGATGCTGCTGAAACTCGCCAACCTCGCCCTTCTGATTCTCTTTCCGATTTCGTGGTTCGCGCCGCTGATGCGCGCGGGCCTTCTGCCGCTTTTCGGTCTCAGCGAAATCTCGGTCATCACCGGCCTGCAAAGCCTTTGGGGGTCGGACGTGATCCTGGCGCTTCTTGTGACGGTCTTCGCGCTTTTCGCGCCGTATACCAAGACGATCGGCCTCGCCCTGATCCATTTCGGGCTGCTCAGGCGCAAGGTGCTGCCTGTCCTTCAGATCCTTGGCAAACTGGCGATGGCCGACATCTTTCTGATCGCGCTCTACATCACGATTTCCAAGGGAATCGGGGTGGGCCGGATCGAAACGGCGTGGGGCCTTTACCTGTTCACTTTCTGCGTTCTGGCGTCGATCGCCATCGGGCAACTGACCGAAAAAAGGGCCGTAACCCCCGTTAGTGTTTCCGAATCGGAAACAAAACACCGCCTTTAGCGGTATTGGCAAAGCACCGGACACGCATTCGGTTAAATTTCCAATAGGTGTTTGGGGATAATCGGCGTAAACTTGCCTATACGTTTGGGAAACCACTTTCTGGGGGGAAGTGATGACCGACTCTGTTCGTTCGGTAGTACTACTGGTGCAATATGTCCTCAACCGCGTTGCGGTTGCAGGCTTTGCCTTGATCGCATTGGCCCTTTTGGCCGCGACAGGATTGGCGCTCGCCGGTGTCTGGCCCTGGCTTGAATTCCAGGCCGCGTTCGGCGGCGTCGTCTACGAAAATGCAGGACAGATCGCACAGATCGCCATAACGGTTCTGGCAGTCCTGCTGTGTTTTTTCCTGCCGGCCAATTTCCGGATCATGGCCCTGGAAAATTCGCACCGTCGCTTTCACATCGGGATGCAGGACGTGGCGCGTGCCTATGCCACCGCCCACGCCGCCGACCGCGCGGGCATGTTCCAGATCCAGTCCGAATTCGACGCCGTGCGCGAGCGACTGGCCTATATGCGCGAACATCCCGATCTGGAAGCGCTTGAGCCCCAGATCATGGAAGTCGCCGCCCAGATGTCGTTCATCAGTCGCGAACTGGCCGAGATCTATTCCGATGACAAGGTCGACCGCGCCCGCGCCTTTCTCAAGCAGCGCCAGCAGGAGGTCGAACAGTTCAACAAGCGCATCGATCACGCCAAGCAGGTTTCGCTCAAGCTCAAGCAATGGGCGCAGGATGTCGAGATGGAGGAAAGCGTGGCGGTCAGTCAGCTGGAGCGCATTCGCGAGGATCTCAGCGAGATCCTGCCCG
>JANSYB010000042.1 GCA_024742655.1 Paracoccaceae bacterium
CCGCTGCTGCAGGGGTTCGAGGCGGTTCCGCCCCTGGTTACCGATATCGACCTCAGTCTTGACGACAAGTATCTCTATGTCGCCTGCTGGGGCCTGGGCGAGATGCATCAATACGATGTCTCCGACCCGATGAACCCCAAGCTGGCCGGCAAGGTCGAGCTGGGCGGCATCGCCCGCGGCGCCAAGCATCCCAACGGCAAGGATTTCGTCTACGGCCCGCAAATGGTGGAGATCAGCCGCGACGGCAAGCGCGTCTACTGGACCAACTCGCTCTACTCGACCTGGGATGACCAGTTCTATCCCGACGACGAGGGTGGCCAGATGGTCATGGCCAATGTCGGCGAGAACGGCGGGCTGGAACTCGACAAGGATTTCTTCATCGAGTTCCCCGAGGGCTATCGCAGCCATCAGATCAGGCTGGAAGGGGGCGATTGCTCCACCGACAGCTTCTGCTACCCCTCCGTCTGACCGGGAATGGAGCTACACACAACGGCGGCCCTTTGGTGGGCCGTCGTCGCCTCTGGTATCTATCACGGGGTCAATCCGGGGATGGGCTGGCCTCTTGCGGTCTCCTCGGCCCTGATGGAGCGGCGCCGGACCAGCCTGTACCGCGCGCTTGCCGCCCTTGCGGTCGGTCATCTTATCGCCATGGCGGCGATTCTGCTGCCCTTCTCGATGCTGTTCTGGCTGGTCGAATGGCAACGCGCCATCCAGGTGACGGCCGCTTGCCTTGTCATTGCCTTGGGAACTTACCTGCTGATCAACCGCCGCCATCCGCGGTTCCTGGCCCGTGTGCCGCCCTCGCGGCTGGCGCTTTGGTCTTTCCTCGTGGCCTTTGCCCATGGGGCGGGCCTGATGCTGGTGCCGATCTACCTCGGGATCTGCGACACCGTCGACAACAATGCCGGGCACGCCGCTGCCGAAACGCTGATGGGCGGCACCATTGGCATCGCCCTCATCGTGGCCGCGATCCATACGCTGGCCATGTCGCTGTCGGGTGGCGCGCTGGCCCTTGGCGTCTACCACTGGCTGGGCCTTAAATTCCTGTCGAAGAGTTGGTTCAACCTCGATGTGATCTGGGCGATCAGCCTGATCCTCGTCGGGATACTCGCGCTCCTGTTCCAACACTGACTTGCGCTTTCACTGTTCCCCAAATACTCAAACACCACAGCCAAACCCGGGAACGCCCGATGCCAAAAACACGCCTTCTGACCGAATTCGGCCTCGGCACCTCGCTGAGGCGACAGGATTACACCGCCGCCGCCCGCCGCGCGATCGAGGATGCGCTCTGGCGCAACTCGATCAACCTCGCGGAATTGTTCGGCCAACCGAAAGAGGCCATGCTGATCGACGTGGAGATCGCGGCGCAACAGCCCGACCGGGTCGATTGCACGGCGCTGGCGGATGTCTTTCCCTACGGACAGGTCACCGTCACGGCGGCGCATGGCGGGCTGGACATCCCCCGGCCCGACGGCAACCCCACTGTCATGGTCAACGCCGCCATTTCCGTCAGCCTCGATCTGGAGGGCCCGCAATGACCGACCGTCGCTTCATCATAGAAATGGGCATGGGCAACGACCTGCACGGGATGGACTATCAAAAGGCCGCCGCCCGCGCGATCGAGAATGCCTTTCGCCGCTCAACGCTGCCGATGTTCGAGACCACGGGCCTGTCGCCCGATCAGATGCGCGTTCAGGTCACCATCGGCGTTCAGGAGCCGGGCAAGCTGGACACCGATGCGCTTGCCGCTCTGATGCCACGCGGCCGCGCCAGTGTGCGCGCGCTCAAGGGCGGGCAGAACGTGACCAACCCCGACACAAGCGACGTTATCGTCATCGCCACCGCGGCGGTCGAGGCTTTCCTGCCGGATCAAACCGGCGCGCGACAACAGTCCTGACGCGCCGCCCTGGCGTGCGGAGATAGGCGGGCCGCCGCGGTCGCGCTTGCCCGACCTGCAAACTGGTCATATGATTTGACCACTTGAGCGCGAGGCCCACATGCCCTTTCACAAAGTCACCCCCGAGAAACTGTCCTCGGCCGTCACCCGGCAGATCGAGAAACTGATCCTGCGCGGCATCCTGCGCCCCGGCGAACGTCTGCCGGCCGAACGTGAACTGGCCGACCGGCTGGGCGTGTCGCGCCCGTCGCTGCGAGAGGCGGTGTCGGACCTGCAAGACAAGGGCCTTCTGGCCAGCAAGGCAGGGTCGGGCATCTACGTGGCCGATGTGCTGGGCAGTGCCTTTTCCCCCGCCCTTGTCCGTCTTTTCGCCGATCACGACGAGGCGGTGTTCGATTACATCGCCTTTCGCCGCGACATGGAGGGGCTCGCCGCGGAACGCGCCGCGCGTCTGGCCTCCGACACGGACCTCAAGGTGATCCGCACCATCCTGGACAAGATGGAAGCGGCCCATGCCAAGACCGACCCAACCGACGAGGCCAGGCTGGATGCCGAGTTTCACATGGCCATCATCGAGGCCAGCCACAACGTGATCATGCTGCACATGATGCGCTCAATGTTCGAATTGCTGCGCGAGGGCGTATTCTACAATCGCCAGGTCATCTTTCGCCAGCGCAACACCCGCGAATCGCTTCTGGATCAGCACCGCGCCATCAATGCCGCGATCCAGGCGCGCGACCCGCAAGCCGCCCGGGCAGCCGTCGAGACACATCTCGATTTCGTCGCCAAGGCGCTGGACGATCAGCAACGCTCCGAACGCAACGAAACCCTTGCCCGGCAACGTCTGGAACACGAACACTCCCGCTAAACCCCCTTGCCCAAACGCAACAGGCAAGCCCATGCGTCGCTGGCAGGGAAACGCATGATCAATTCATAATTTTACCAATTGATAAAAAATAATTCTGTGAGATACTGAGCCAAACCGCGTCCAGCCAGGGAGACGATCCGTGACCGAGACTGCCTTGACCCCCGGTATCACCGCCGGCCGCCTGCCGGCCGAAGGATACGCCGAGAATTTTTCCGACCTGCACCCGCCACTGGATGCGCATGAGGCGCTTGTCGCGGCGGATCGCTGCTATTTCTGCCACGACGCCCCGTGTATCACGGCCTGCCCGACCGAAATCGATATTCCCCTCTTCATTCGCCAGATCGCCACCGGCACGCCCGAGGCCGCCGCCGAAACGATCCTCAGCCAGAATATTCTGGGAGGCATGTGCGCCCGGGTCTGCCCCACCGAAACCTTGTGCGAACAGGCCTGTGTGCGCGAGACGGCCGAGGGCAAGCCCGTTCTGATCGGTCAGTTGCAGCGCTATGCCACCGACACGCTGATGCACGCCGGCACCCACCCGTTCACGCGCGCGGCCCCCACGGGCAAACGGGTTGCCGTCGTCGGCGCCGGCCCGGCGGGCCTCGCCTGTGCGCATCGCCTTGCCATGCATGGTCATGACGTCACGATCTATGACGCGCGCAACAGGCCGGGCGGTCTGAACGAGTACGGCATCGCCGCCTACAAGACCGTCGAAGGCTTCGCCGCGCGCGAGGTGGACTGGTTGCTGCAGATCGGCGGCATCACCATCGAAAACGGCAAGCGTCTGGGCGATGATCTGTCACTGGATGAGTTGCGCGACAGGTTCGACGCCGTGTTCCTCGGGATCGGCCTTGGCGGGGTGAACCGCCTGGGCCTTGAGGACGAGGATATGGGCGGGCTGCGCGACGCGGTCGATTTCATCGCCGATCTGCGACAGGCCGATGACCTGTCCAGACTGCCCGTCGGGCGCGACGTGGTGGTCATCGGCGGCGGCATGACGGCCGTGGATGCCGCCGTGCAGGCCAAGCTGCTTGGCGCGCTGAATGTCAGCCTTGTCTACCGACGCGGGCGCGACCGGATGAATGCCAGCCCGTTCGAACAGGACCTCGCCGCATCGAAAGGTGTCCGGATCATCACCAATGCCACGCCCAGGGCGCTGCATGGCAATGGCACCGTGCGGGAAATCGAATTCGAATACACCGATGATGACCTCTCCCCCAGCGGACAAACCTTCCGTCTGGCCGCGGACCAGGTGTTCAAGGCCATCGGCCAGACGCTTGAAGGTCAGAATCACCCCGAACTCGAAGGGCGCAAGATCAAGGTCACCGGCTCCGGGCGAACATCTCTCGATGCGGTCTGGGCCGGCGGTGATTGCGCCACGGGCGGCGATGACCTGACCGTGACCGCCGTGGCCGAAGGGCGCGATGCGGCCGAAGATATGCACCGGAGCCTCATTTCATGATAGAGTGGCGCGATATGCCTGCTTTTTCAGGGAGTGTGCCCGTGAACGACATCGAACCACGCGTGTCCGGTCACCAAGCGGTTCCGTGCCTGATCTCGGATATCCGCGATGCCTTGTCAAAGGCCGGGGTCGATCCCGACGCGCCTGGACTGGACGACCTCAAACCGGTGGACCACTTTCATACCGGTGGCGCCCCCGCGACCGAAGCGCTGTTGAAACAGCTGGACATCACCGCCCGGACAAGGGTTCTCGATATCGGGTGTGGCATCGGTGGCGTGGCGCGTCTGGTGGCACAAAAGGCGGGCGCCCATGTAACCGGTCTGGATGTCAGCGCCGAATTCACCCGGACCGCGGACACGCTGAGCCGGATGACGGGCCTGTCCGACAAGACGACGTTTCATACCGGCGACGCACTGGCCATGGCGGTCACTGACGAAAGTTTCGACCTCGCGCTGATGTTCCATGTCGGCATGACGATCGAAGACAAGAACCGCCTTTTTGCCGAAGTGGCCCGCGTCCTGGCCCCGGGTGGCACATTTGCGCTTTTCGACGTGATGCGCACCAGCCAGCGCGCGCTGACCTTTCCCCTTCCCTGGGCGGAAACCCGTGAAACCGCTTTCGTCGACCGGCCCTGGGTCTATCGCAATGCCGCCCGCGATGCGGGGCTCGACTGGGTGGGCACCCGGGACCGCACGGAGCCCGCCAAGGCGGCGTTCAATCGCGCATTCGAGACGAGCAGGCGTATCGGCGCACCGCCACCGGTCGGCCCGCATCTTCTGATGCGGGGTAAGGCAGAAACGAAGGTCTCGCATTACCTCAGCCACATCTATGCCTGCGACATCGCCCCGGTTGAAATGATTTTTCGCAAGCCCGCCTGACCGGGCCGCCAACAGGAAAAGGACCAGACACATGGCCAGCCTTGAAAGCAACTTCCTCGGCATCTCGTCGCCCAATCCGTTCTGGCTGGCGTCCGCGCCGCCGACGGACAAGGAATACAATGTCCGCCGCGCCTTCGAGGCCGGCTGGGGCGGGGTGGTCTGGAAAACCCTCGGCGAGGCCGGCCCGCCGGTCGTCAATGTGAACGGGCCCCGCTATGGCGCGATCTGGGGCGCCGACCGGCGCCTGCTGGGCTTGAACAATATCGAGTTGATCACCGACCGGCCCCTCGAGGTCAACCTCGAGGAAATGACCCGGGTCAAGAAGGATTACCCCGACCGGGCGCTGATCGCGTCGCTGATGGTGCCGGTCAACGAGGACAGCTGGAAGGAAATCCTCGACCGCGTGCTGGAAACGGGTTGCGACGGGGTCGAACTGAACTTCGGCTGCCCGCACGGCATGAGCGAACGCGGGATGGGATCGGCCGTGGGCCAGGTGCCCGAATATGTCCAGCAGGTCACGGAATGGTGCAAGAAACATTCGAACCTGCCGGTAATCGTGAAACTCACCCCGAATATCGCCGATATCCGCAAGCCTGCACAGGCCGCCAAGGATGGCGGGGCGGACGCGGTCAGCCTGATCAACACGATCAATTCGATCACATCCGTGAATCTCGACAGTTTCGCACCCGAGCCCACGATCGACGGCAAGGGCGCGCATGGCGGCTATTGCGGACCCGCCGTGAAGCCCATCGCGCTGAACATGGTGGCCCAGATCGCGCGCACGCCCTCGCTGGCCGGGCTGCCGATCTCGGGGATCGGTGGCGTGACCACGTGGCGGGACGCGGCTGAATTCATGGCGCTTGGCGCCGGCAACGTGCAGGTCTGCACGGCGGCGATGACCTATGGCTTCAAGATCGTGCAGGAAATGATCTCGGGGCTGTCGCAATACATGGATGAAAAGGGCTTTGCCTCAATCGATGAGCTGGTTGGCCGCGCCGTGCCCAACCTCAGCGACTGGCAGCACCTCAACCTCAATTACGTCACCAAGGCGCGGATCGACCAGGACCTCTGCATCAAGTGCGGCCGCTGCTTTGCGGCTTGCGAGGACACGTCACACCAGGCGATTTCGATGTCCGAAGACCGTGTGTTCGATGTCATCGACGCGGAATGCGTGGCCTGCAACCTGTGCGTCAATGTCTGCCCCGTCGAGGCGTGCATCACAATGGAACAACTGCAACCCGGCATGGTAGACGAGCGAACCGGCAAGACTGTCGAGAACGACTACGCCAACTGGACAACACACCCGAACAATCCCGGCAAATGCGCGGCGGAATAGAGCATGAGATTTTTCGTACGAAAAATCTCAGGTTCAGAAAATTCGTACGAATTTTCTCAAAAAAGCAACCGAATTGGCCCGTTGTGACACACGATCACGAACTGATCGCCCGTTTCGATGAGGTGAAAGCCGCGACGGCGTATTTCGGCTTCGAAGGCATCACGCCCGACCTCCCGGTCCACCCAGGCCCGGGATCGGCGAACAACAGCCCCTTTTCGGGCGGCCTGGGTTGAAAAGATCTGCGCGATCCAGGGCTCTGCGGAAACGGGGCGGGTCAGGTAGGTCATCGGCCCACCCTGCCCCGAACGTGGTTACCCCGACGTTAAGGCGTCAGAAGACGCCGGTATAACGTATCGACGAACGTGACCGCACCCGACTGGACATCCCGACCCTCCATCAGGACCGCAACCTGCGCCTCGAAATCCGCGTAATGCTGCGTCGTGGCCCAGATCGAGAAGATCAGATGCCGCGGATCCACCGGCGCAACACGGCCCTCTTCGATCCATCGGTCGATCAGGGCGGCGGTTTCATCCACCAGCGGCTTCAATCCGCGTTCCAGGTGTGGCCCCATCCTTGGGGCATCCTGGATGATCTCGTTGGCGAACAGCCGGCTTTCGCGCGGAAACTCGAAAGACATATCCACCTTGCGCCGCACGTAGCGCAGGATTTCCTCCAGCGGCTCTCCCTCCGGGTCGATCTCGCGCAAAGGGTCCAGCCAGGTGTCCATCAGCGCGTTCAGAAGGGTGACGTGAATGTCCTCCTTACCCGCGAAGTAATACAGGATGTTCGGCTTGGAGAGCCCCGCCTGTTCGGCGATCTGATCCAGGGTCGTGCCGCGATAGCCATGTTGCGAAAACACATCGAGCGCCGCCTCCAGGATGATCCTGCGGTTCTTTTGCTGGATACGGCTCGGCTTCGGCGCGTTGCCGGCCCCGGATGCTTGCGCCATGCATGTCCTCCCGCGCGGGTGCCCGGAATCTTAGCATCATTCACGGCGCGCTGACCAGATGCCGCGTCAGTCCGCAGCAAACCTTGACAGCGACCGCGCCCTCCGCAATCGTGGTTTTACCAATTGGTAAAAAGCGAAGTGGCAAAGCAGGATTTGCGCAATGCGCGCGACTCGGGCACCCTTCGCTTTGCAAACATGTGACAGGGGGATGACATGGCCGCACCCGGTGAGAACCTCAAGATCAATGGTGACCGCCTCTGGGACAGCCTGATGGAAATGGCCAGGATCGGCCCCGGCGTGGCAGGGGGCAACAACCGCCAGACCCTGACGGACGAGGATGCCGAGGGCCGTGCGCTTTTTCAGCGCTGGTGCGAAGAGGCGGGCTGCAGCATGGGGCTGGACAGTCTCGGCAACATGTTCGCGCGCCGTGAAGGCACCGACCCCGACGCCCTGCCCGTCTATGTGGGCAGCCATCTCGACACGCAGCCCACGGGCGGCAAGTATGATGGCGTGCTGGGCGTGCTGGGCGCGCTGGAGCTTCTCCGCACCCTGAACGATCTCGGGATCAAGACGAAGCATCCCATCGTCGCCACCAACTGGACCAACGAGGAAGGCACGCGCTTTGCCCCGGCGATGCTGGCCTCGGGCGTCTTTGCCGGTGTGCATGAACAGGACTGGGCCGAAAGCCGCGAGGATGCCGAGGGCAAGCGTTTCGGCGACGAACTTGACCGGATCGGCTGGCGCGGCGAGGAAGAGGTCGGCGCGCGCAAGATGCATGCCTTTTTCGAGCTGCATATCGAGCAGGGCCCGATTCTGGAGGCCGAGGGCAAGGATATCGGCGTGGTCACCCACGGGCAGGGCCTGAGCTGGACACAGGTGACGATCACCGGCAAGGACAGCCATACTGGGTCGACCCCGATGCCCATGCGCAGGAACGCGGGCCTCGGCATGGCGCGGGTTCTGGAAAAGGTCGAGGAAATTGCGCTCAGCCATGCCCCCCATGCCGTGGGCGCGGCGGGCCATATCGATGTGTACCCCAATTCACGCAACGTGATCCCGGGCAAGGCGGTCTTCACGGTCGATTTCCGCTCGCCCGAACTGGCCGTGATCAAGGACATGGAGGCGCGGCTGAGGGCGGCGGCGACCGAGATCTGCGATCAGATGGGTCTTGAGGTCGAATTCGAAAAGGTCGGCGGATTCGACCCGGTGGAATTCGACGCGGGCTGCGTGTCAGCCGTGCGCAATGCCGCAGACCGGCTGGGCTACAGCCATATGAACCTGATTTCCGGCGCGGGGCACGACGCCTGCTGGATCAACCGCGTGGCGCCAACGGCGATGGTGATGTGCCCCTGTGTCGACGGTCTGTCGCATAACGAGGCCGAGGAGATCTCAAAAGAGTGGGCCACGGCGGGCACGGATGTGCTGATGCACGCGGTTGTGGAGACAGCGGGGATCGTGGAGTGAGCGAACACCGGGTCCATTCACAAACTGGTCTGGTCGACGTTGTCTGGCGCAAGGACATCGGGGCGATTCATTTGAAATGGTATTCGGAGTATAACGAAAATGACGGCGTACAAACAGCAGTCCGGGCCGCACTTGAATTTGTCAATGAAAGGCATGTCCGCAACTGGCTGGTTGACGTGTCCGAGTCGAACGAGGCCCTGAGTGAGAAAGACTACGAATGGGTCAGCAGTGACGAATTCCGCGACCTTGTTCGTCAATCGACGCTGGAGCGTTTCGTTCTGATACCGCCCGGGCCCAACTCGAAACAGGACACAAGTTGGATCTTGGACTGGGAAAAAACACACTGCAGAATTTCGGAGAAAGCGTTGCGGCCAAGGTGTCTTCCGACATGGGTGAAATCCGTGCTTTCTTCGAAAGAAAACCGATGGGAGTGACACAATGACCACCAAAGTCATCAAGAACGGCACCGTCTGCACCGCCGACCGCACGTGGAAGGCCGATGTGCTGATCGAGGGCGAGACGATCAGGCAGATCGGCGAGGACCTCAAGGGCGACGAGTATATCGATGCCGAGGGGGCTTATGTCATCCCCGGCGGGATCGACCCGCATACGCATCTGGAAATGCCCTTCATGGGCACCACGGCGGCCGAAACCTTCGAGACCGGTACATGGGCGGCGGCCTGTGGCGGCACGACGATGCTGGTGGATTTCTGCCTGCCGGGTGCCGATGGC
>JANSYB010000728.1 GCA_024742655.1 Paracoccaceae bacterium
ACCGTTTCCGTGTCGGCATTCTCATCGGACACGGTGTAGGTGAACGTGTCGGTGCCCGAAGTATCCGGTGCCGGGACATAGGTCACCGTGCCGTCCGCGTTCAGCGTCGTCGTGCCGAATGAGCCATCGGCCACCGCCAGGATCGTCAGCCCGATCTCGTCATTGGCCAGAACGTCGATGACGATTTCATTGTCCTCGTCGCCAAGGGCAACGTCATTCTGGGCCTGCTGGATGCCGTCGTCACCCTCGTCGAACCGGGTCTCTTCCTCGAGCCCGTCATTTGTCACCCCACCGTCGTCATCGGGGATCGAGCTGTCGCCGCCATCGTCCGGCGGCGGGTTGCCGTCGCCATCATCGCCGCCGTCGTTTTGCTGGCCGTCGTCGCCGATGCCATCGCTCGGATCCGCGCCGCGCGTGCTGCTTGGTTGTTCGACAAAGTTCTCTCCGCCGGCCACGCGGCCATAGGCCTTGGCATAGGCGCGGGCGGCATCGTCGAGGATTTCGGCGTCACTGGCGTAGTCCTCGACCGTGCGCTCGACTTCGCGGGTTTCGCCGTCGATCGGCGAGATGATCCACATCGTGTTGGTTTCCGTGATCGTCGCGATCAGGTTGCCGTTCTCGTCGTAGACCTCGATGATCCCCTTGCCGCCATCAGGGTCTATGTTGAGCGAGATCCTCGTCTCACCGGATTCCGCGACCATGTCCACCTTGACCGTGGTGCCGCGAATGCCCATCGTCGCCGTGGGCGTCGTCACCTCCATGTCACCGGTCTTGGCCACCTCGCCGGCGATGAAGACGAAACTGCCTTCGATCAGGTTGAAGGTCGCAGCGTTGTCATTTCCATTCTGGGTGTAGACCAGATCGTCGAGCACCATGCGCGAGCCCGACGCCAGAGAAAAGATCGTGCCGTCGGCAAAGGTGATCGACACCTTGCTGCCGTCCCCGGTGGTGACGACATCGTTGGCATAGACCTTGGCGCCAATGTCGAGCGAGACACGCGTGCCATCGCTGCGCTGTGCAAAGGCATCGCCCTCGATCACCTCGACCTGGCCGATCGGGTCCACGGCCACGGCATCGCCGGCCTGCGCGTATTGGCCCGGTGCGATCGGACCGGCCAGCCGCTCGACCAGGGCGCCACGCAGAACCGCGCCTTCCGGCGAGACCAGATCAGGTGCTGTCGACTGGGCAAAATAGCCGTCTATGCGCACGTCCTGATGACCCGGGGTGTGTAGGACGAGATCCTGTCCCTCACGGATGAATGTCGCATTGAACAGTTGATGCGCGTCGGGAACTTCGATCGCGCCCGCGCCTGCCGTTTCGATCCTTACAAGATCAACGGCACCATCACTGATTGGAAGATCAAGATCTCGCATAAGTCAAATACCACTAATCATGAAAAAATATTAACACATAATAACAAACTTGGCGATTCGGGCAATTCATTCCCGTGCCGGCGCACCCGTGCGGCCCGCTTTATCATTGACGCCCGGTGGTTTGGCGTCTTTGCTGAAGGCAGGGCGAATGGCGCGATGTGGGCTTTCGAAGTGATTTGACAAAAGTGTCTTTCAAAAACA
>JANSYB010000280.1 GCA_024742655.1 Paracoccaceae bacterium
ATAGGGGGTAACAAAAATGAAACTCAAAACAGCGATGACTGCGGCGGTTCTGGCGGTGTGCTCGGGGGCTGGACATGCTGACGACTCGGCGATTGTGCTTGGCAAATCCATCTATGGGTCACTATGTGCCGTCTGCCATGGACCTGACGCCAAGGGGGGAGGTCAGGTCGGAGAACTGTTCGAGGTCAAGCCGCCCGACCTGACGACGCTCGCGGCGCAGAATGACGGTCAGTTTCCATTCTCCGATGCCTATGAGGTCGTCATTCTGGGGATGGAAGCCCCCGGCCATGGCAGCTCGGAGATGCCGATCTGGGGCGATTACTTCATGGCCGATGCCCTGACGGATCGCGGTGTGAACAAGTCCGATGCGATGACGATCGCGGCCGGCCGGGCGCTTTCGGTGGTCTACTACCTGGAATCGATCCAGGAATGATCTGACACGTCGGATGCGTGGCAAACGCGGGTTTCGGCCCGGGTTTGCCCTTTGCAGATTTCCAGAAAACGGGCGGCGAGCCCGTTATGCGTGCGCCCGTTGCCCGGTCGGTTCAGAACGCTTCGGGCTTGGCCTCGCGCGCCATGTGATCCAGCACGGCATTGACGAACTTGGCTTCCTTGCCCTCGGGGTAGAAGCTTTTGGCGACATCCACGTATTCGGCGATCACCACCTTTGGCGGGGCGTCCCCCTCAAGAAGTTCGGCGCCCGCTGCCCGAAAGAGTGCCCGCAGCGTCGGATCGATCCGCGCAATGGGCCACTTGGCCACCAGCGCGCGGTCTGTCATCTGGTCGATCCTGGCCTGCCAGTTGACCGCATCCTCCAGCAGCTTGCGAAACAGATCGATATCGCCATCGGCCATGTCGACCCCATCCTCCAGCTCCGCGCCGAAGCGGAATTCGAGGAACTCGCGGCGCACCGCGTCCACGCCCTGGCCGGAATGCTCCATCTGGAACAGCGCCTGCACGGCATAAAGCCGCGCGGCCGACCGCATCTTGCGTTTCTGGTTGCCCGATAGCTCTGTCATGTAAGTCCGGTCATGCCTTGGGGTTGTCCTTCAGTTCGCCGGCAATCCTGTATTCCTCGGCCGCCGGAACGAAGCCGACGCCCTTGCGTGACCCGCCCCATTTCCGGCTGAGCGCGATCAGGTGCAATGCCGCCGCCGCCGCGCCGGCGCCCTTGTTCATCTGTTCCGGATCGGCGCGTGCGACTGCCTGATCACGGTTTTCCACCGTCAGGATGCCGTTGCCGATGCACAGCCCCTGAAGCCCCAGCAGGGTGATACCCCGGCTGCTGTCATTGCAGACGGTCTCATAATGCGTGGTCTCGCCCCGGATGACACAGCCAAGCGCCACGTAGCCGTCGAAATTGCTCATCCGTTCGGCGATGCCGATGGCCGTCGGCACCTCCAGCGCACCGGGCACCTCGACCAGATCCCACGTCCCGCCCGAGGCCTCGATCTCAGCGGTGGCGCCGGCGATCAGATGATCGGCGATATCACGGTAGAACGGCGCGACCACGATCAGCAGCTTCACCGGCCTGTCGAACTCCGCGCGGGGCAGGGTGTATTCTTTTTCGGCCATATCCCTAATCCTTGCTCAGCGGGCGGGTGCCCACGATGGAAATCCCGTAGGCATCGAGGCCAAGGTAACGGGTTTTCGGGCTGTCGGTCACGAGAATCAGCTCATGGATTCCCATGGTTGACATGATCTGTGCGCCAAGGCCCGTCTGTTTGATGGTCCGCGGGCTGTCGTCGTCTTCCATCTCGCTGGCCAGACTCGGGCGGGGCTGACGAAACAGGAAGACCGCGCCGCGCCCCTCTTCGGCGATGATCTCCATCGCGCGGGGCAGTTTGCCGGTGGGGCGGCCCTTTTCCTCGGTCAGGCCGATACCCAGCACATCTTCCAGTGCATTCAGCGCATGGGTGCGCGCCAGAACGGGCTGTCCGTCGGTGACATCGCCCTTGGTCAGCACGACATGCTCGGTTCCGCTGATCTGGTCGGCGAAGATGCGCATGTCCCATGTCCCGCCGTGACTGGACTTCACGGTTTCGCGGCGCATCTCGCGCACCAGGTTGTCGTGCTTGTGGCGATAGGCGATGAGGTCCGATATCGTGCCGATCTTCAGCCCATGTAGCTTTGCGAAATCCACCAGATCGGGCAAACGGGCCATGGCGCCGTCATCCTTCATGATTTCGCAGATCACGCCTGCCGGGTTCAACCCAGCCAGCCGCGAGATATCCACGGCCGCCTCTGTATGGCCCGCGCGCACCAGAACGCCGCCGTTGCGGGCGCGCAGCGGAAAGACATGCCCCGGTGTGGCGATATGGGCCTGCGTGTTCTGTTCGTTGATCGCCGTGGCGATGGTCAACGCGCGATCGGCGGCCGAAATCCCGGTGCTGACGCCCTCGCGCGCCTCGATCGAGACGGTAAAGGCGGTTTCATGCCGGGACGAATTGTTGACCGCCATCATCGGCAGGCCCAGCCGGTCGATCCGCTCGGACGTCATCGGCAGACAGATCAGGCCCTTTCCATGCGTGGCCATGAAATTGATCGCCTCGGGGGTGGCGAACTCGGCGGCGATGACCAGGTCGCCCTCGTTCTCGCGGTCCTCGTGGTCGACAAGGATGAACATGCGCCCGGCGCGCGCCTCGGCGATAATCTCCTCGGTGGGGGAGATCGCGGCGCTCAGCTCGGCCTCGACGGGGCCGGGTTTCTCATAGGCCTGGGTTTCGGACATGTCATTTCCTCGGGGTCTTGCAGGCCCGCCAGATAGCGCAGGGCGCGGGCAATGGCCAGAGGGGATGTCGCCTTGGCGGGGTCGCGTGACGGTTATGGCGTGGGCTGCCGCGTCCCGTTCTGCCTCGCCGCGGCGAAGATGCGGTAGGCGGGTGTGATCGCTGGTTTCAGTCGTGTTCTTGCCGACGCCCGGCCTTCCCCTTGAGGCCGGCACGCAGTGTGATAGACTCAGATCCAAGCGCAAAGGAGTCGTCCAATGCCCAAGCTTATTCGCATGTACATTATCAACGTCGCCATCGGCTTTGCCATCGCGGCGGCATTCGTCGGGATGCTGCTGTGGTTCAATGTCGCGAATCTGTGGCATCTGGTCAGCCATTCCGACAAGGGCTGGCTCGCCGTTCTGATCCTGTGGGTCTCCAACGGGATTCTCTTTGCGGGTGTCCAGTTCGGCATCGCGGTGATGCGGATGAAGGATGATGACGATGATGACGGCCCCGGCGGCGGCCTGCGTCAGCACGTCATGCGGCCCGATCACGCCACCGTGCCGGTGCGCGCCGATCAGGGCAAACGCCCCTTCTGGCAGAAATAAGCGAAAGCCCGCGCCGCCTGTGGCACGCATTGTGCAGGCAAAAGGTGTGACGGGCCCGCACGCAACCGTTTGGTTCTCTCATTCCCGAGGACCTGTATATACAGGTGGGCGCCGGTTAACCGGACCACGGCCCGGACAGAGCCAGCTCCCTCGGAATTGCTTAAGGCCACCGGAATGCAACCGTTCACGAGAAGGGCAGCACCCGCCACGACCCATAGGTAGTCCCTGTCGCGGGGCGGGGCAAGGGGTTGTAAATGTTCATCCTTTGTTCATATTGATGGCATGACTGTCGATCCCCTTCACACGTTGCAACCCGGCCAGCTGCTGGCGCGGGGCGTGTGCCGTCATCTGCTGAGCCATGATTTCGTATCGATAGAGGAATTCGTACCGCAAAGGGGCAAGCGGGTCGACGTGATGGCGCTTGGCCCCAGGGGGGAGATCTGGGTGATCGAATGCAAGTCAAGTCGCGCCGATTTCACCTCGGATGGCAAGTGGGAGGGCTATCTGGATTGGTGCGACCGCTATTTCTGGGCGGTGGACGACGCTTTCCCGGTAGAGCTTTTGCCGCCCGAGACGGGATTGATCGTCGCAGACGCCTATGACGCCCAGATCATCCGTATGGCACCTGAAGACAAACTCGCCGCCGCCCGGCGCAACGCCGTCATCCGTCGCTTTGCCCGGCACGCGGCACTGCGCCTCCAGGGGGCGCGCGATCCGGGGTTTTGAGCGCGATCATGTGGTCAGGGGCCGTTTCCTGCGCAGGAAACGGAATAGAAAATGTGGATTTTCTATTCCAAAATTTGTGAAAATTTTGGCGCGCGGATCAGCGGCGCAGCTCGGCCGCCTTGGCCGCGGCGAGGATCTCCTCGGCGATTTCACGCGCTTCGTCGGGATCGAAGTCCATTGGTATCTCGACGGTCTCGGCGGTCACGAACAGTCGGACCATCCCTTGGTCGGTCGGCCCGATTTGCAGGTTTGCGTCGATGTCGCGCTCGTCGTTGATGCCCATGGAACCCTCCGCAAAAAGCATATTGGGCCTATCGCCTCGGGCGAATGAAGGCAAGACTGTTGCACCGTTCGCTGCGCGATGTGTTTCGCCTATGGTCCCCAAAGACCGGCAAGGGGCGAAACGCGCGCCTCGATCGGATGTCACGCCGCATTTCGTGAAAGGCCATGATCCCGGTTTTCGCGAAACGCTTTGGTCAAAGAGGCTTGCATTCAACAGTCGGGAAAGTTACATCCCCCGCCAGTGCCGCCTTAGCTCAGTAGGTTAGAGCGCTTGATTGTGGATCAAGAGGTCGCCCGTTCGAGCCGGGCAGGCGGTACCATCAAAAAA
>JANSYB010000174.1 GCA_024742655.1 Paracoccaceae bacterium
CGACCTGACCGGCCTTGCGGTTCTGTCTGGCGCCATCGGTGTCGGCCTCGGCTTCGGGCTGCAGAAAGTGGTCTCGAACCTCGTCTCCGGGGTGATCATCCTGCTGGACAAGTCGATCAAGCCCGGCGACGTGATCAGCCTTGGGGAAACCTTCGGCTGGATCAACTCTCTCGGGGCACGATATGTCAGCGTGGTGACCCGCGACGGGCGCGAATACCTTATCCCCAACGAGGACCTGATCACCGGACAGGTGGTGAACTGGTCGCATTCCAACGAATTCGTGCGGCTGGATATCTATTTCGGCACCGCCTACGGGGACGACCCGCACGAGGTGCGCCGGATCGCGATAGAGGCCGCCAAGGGCGTGGACCGGGTGCTCGGCTTCAAACCGCCCGTGTGCCATATCGTGGGCTTCGGCGACAGCAGTGTGGATTACATCCTTCGCTTCTGGATTTCCGATCCGACCGGCGGGCTGACCAATATCCGCGGAAATGTCTATCTCGCGCTCTGGGACGCGTTCCAGCAGAACGGCATTTCCATTCCCTTCCCGCAACGCGAGGTGCGCCTGCTGAACGAGCCGGGTCAGACGAATGCCCATGCCGACTGACCGATGTGTGACAATCACGCGATGGTCAGCAGGGGCGAACAGGCTTTCATTGAAATGTCACCAATGGATTGCTACCTTACTCACGTGCCCGGCACCGGGGCAGATCGGTGTGCCAAGAAGGAGGACGATGTCCTGTCTCTTACGACTGACGCGGCACTGGCCGCTGAACGGGGCGCAGCCTTGAGCGCGCCCGTGATGAACGCAGACAGCGAAACGCAGCTGGCGCGCATCCTTTCCTCGCTGGAAGACGACAAGGCCGAAGACATCGTGCAGATCGATCTGCGCGGCAAGTCCGCGATCGGCGATTACATGGTGATCTGTTCGGGCCGCTCAAGCCGTCAGGTCACGGCAATCTCCGAGAAGCTGGCCGAACGTCTCAAACAGGAACTGGGTGTGCTGACCAAGGTCGAGGGCAAGGAGACCGGCGACTGGGTGCTGATCGACACGGGCGACGTGATCGTCCATGTCTTCCGGCCCGAGGTGCGCGAGTTCTACCAGCTGGAAAAGATGTGGCTGCCAGGGTCCAGGGCCGCCGGCTCGCAAAGCTGAATGCGTGTTCATATCTGTGCGGTGGGCCGGATGCGTGCCGGCCCGGAACGCATGTTGCTCGATGACTATCTGACCCGCTTCAACCGGTCAGGCCGCGGTCTCGGCTTCGGCACGGCGCTGGTGCACGAGGTCGAAGACCGCAAGGGCGGCGGAATGACGGCCGAGGCCGGCCTGCTCAGACGCGCCGCGCCAGACGGAGCGTTGATCGCAACGCTCGATGAACGCGGGCGCGTCATGTCCTCGCCGGGGTTTGCCGCACAGCTTGCCGGATGGCGCGACGACGGGCGCAATGACGTGGCTTTCATGATCGGGGGGGCCGATGGGCTTGATCCCGCCTTGCGCGCGCAGGCCGGGTTCGTTCTCTCCTTCGGAAAGATGGTCTGGCCGCATATGCTGGCCCGCGTCATGCTGGCCGAACAGCTCTATCGCGCCGCCGCGATCCTGGCAGGCAGCCCCTATCACCGCGCGTAGTGTATCGGATGCCCGCAGATTGGGGGCCAGCCCCCAAACCCCCGGGATATTTCGGGCCAGAAGAAACCAACCCTCCCTGTTTCTTCTGGCGATAAATATCCCTGCCGGAGGCGTCCAAACGTTTTCCCGTGCAGATCGGGCAGACTGATGCGTCACGTCACCCTTTGCCCAGAGGAGGCGCCCGAAGGGCAACGACGAGACATCCTGTGCGCCGCAAGGCGCCCATTGGGATCAGACCATGCAAAAACCGGTTCACCCCGAAGGCCCGAACCGCTAGAACGCGACCATGCAGGCAGGAGAGACCATGAGCACGCCGAAACCCGTTGTTCTGTGCATCCTTGATGGCTGGGGATTGTCCGAGACGCGCGAGGCCAATGCTCCGGTGCTGGCCGACACACCGAATTTCGACCGGCTGATGGCCAGTTGCCCCAATGCCACCCTGATCACGCATGGCACCGACGTGGGCCTGCCCGCCGGGCAGATGGGCAATTCCGAGGTCGGACACCTGAATATCGGCGCGGGCCGAGTCGTGGAAATGGACCTGCGCCGCATCGACCGGGCCATCGACACCGGCACTTTCGCCAGCCTGCCGGGCGTGCTGCGTTTTGCCGAGAAACTCAAAGCCTCCGGTGGCACGGCACATCTGCTGGGCGTTCTCTCCGATGGCGGCGTTCATTCGCATGTGGGCCACATGATCGCGGCCGCCCACGCGCTGTGCGGGCATGGCATCCCGGTGGCGATCCATGCCTTCACCGACGGGCGCGACGTCGCACCGACCTCGGCCAAGGTCTATCTCGAGGCGCTGCGCGCCGCCCTGCCGCCCGGCGCCCGGATCGCCACCGTGTCGGGGCGCTATTACGCGATGGACCGCGATAATCGCTGGGATCGGGTGAAACTGGCCTATGACGCGCTGGTCAACGGGCGTGGCTACATGGCCGCTAATGCCTCCGAGGCGATCGACAACGCCTATTCCAAGGGCCGCACCGACGAGTTCATCAAGCCGCGCGTTCTGGGTGATTACAGCGGCATGACCGATGGCGATGGCATCCTGTGCCTCAATTTCCGGGCCGACCGGGCGCGTGAAATTCTCGCCGCCTTTGCCGATCCCGCGTTCGACGCCTTCGACACCGGCGACCGGCCGGCCTTTGCCGCGGTCAGCGGGTTTACCGAGTATTCGGACCGCCACAGCACCTACATGGATTGCATCTTTCCCGACGAGCAGCCCGTCAACACCCTGGGCCAATGGGTGGCCAAACACGGCCTGCGCCAGTTCCACATCGCCGAGACCGAGAAATACCCGCACGTGACCTTCTTTCTCAACGGCGGACGGGAGGACCCCGAGACGGGCGAGGACCGCTACATGGCGCCGTCGCCCAAGGTGGCGACCTATGACATGATGCCGGAAATGTCCGCCCATGAGGTCACGGATCATCTGATCGCGGCGATCGAAGAGGGTTTCGACCTGATCATCGTGAACTATGCCAATCCCGACATGGTCGGACACACCGGTGATCTGGCCGCCGCCGTGGCCGCCTGCGAGGCCGTGGATCATGAACTGGGCCGGGTTCTGGACGCCCTTCGCTCAGCAGGTGGCGCAATGATCGTCACCGCCGATCATGGCAATTGCGAAACCATGATCGACCCCACGACCGGCGGGCCCCATACCGCCCACACCACCAACCCCGTGCCCGTCATCCTGACCGGCGGGCCAGCCGGGGCAGCCCTGCGCAGTGGCCGCCTGGCCGATCTGGCGCCGACGGTGCTGCAACTGATGGGCCTGCCCAAACCCGCCGAGATGACCGGGGAGAGCCTGATTTCATGACACGCGTCGCCACAGCTTTCGCCATTGCGCTATGCGTGCTGGGCGGGCCGGCCGCGGCACAGAACGAACCGGCCGCCGCCGCACGGGCCGCCTCAGAGCGGCTGTCGAACGCCGCGGAACTGCTGGCCTCGGCCGACGGGGCACGCAACCGGGTGAAGGCACTGACGGAAACCATTCAAGCCTACGAAGAGGGCCTTGAGGCGATGCGCGAGGGCGTGCGACGCGCCGCCATCCGCGAAGAAACCCTGACCCGCGACTTGCAGGCCCGCGAGGCCGGGATCGCCCGCCTGCTGGGCGTCCTGCAAAGCATGGGCAACACGCCCGCGCCGGTTTTGCTTTTGCATCCCTCGGGGCCGGTGGGCACCGCGCGATCCGGCATGATCCTGTCCGAGGTCACGCCCTCTCTGGAACGCCAGGCCGCCGAGTTGCGCGGAAAGCTCGAGGAAGTCAGCGTTCTGCGCAGGCTGCAGGAAAGTGCCGCCGACACGTTGCGCCGGGGCCTGCAAGGCGTTCAGAGCGCGCGCACCGAACTCAGCCAGGCGATTGCCGATCGCACCGATCTGCCCCGCCGCTTCACCGAGGATCCGGTCAAGACCGCGCTTCTGGTCGCCTCGACCGAAACGCTGGACGGCTTTGCCAGCGGGCTGAGCGAGATCGCCGTGAACGAGGCCCCCGGTTCGCTGCCGGGGATCGAGGCGCGCAAAGGTCTGCTGCCGCTGCCCGTCGAGGGGCGCATCCTGCGTCGCGCCGGCGAGGCCGACGCCGCCGGCATCACCCGCCCAGGCCTTGTTCTGGCCACCCGTCCGAACGCTCTGGTCACCACGCCCGCGCCGGCAACGGTACGCTATCGCGGCCCGCTTCTGGATTACGGCAATGTCATCATTCTTGAACCCCAAGCGGGGCTTTTGCTGGTTCTGGCCGGGCTCGACGTGGTCTATGGTAACACCGGAGAGGTCCTGCCCGGCGGTAGCCCGGTCGGATTGATGGGCGGTCCTGCGAATGGCGAGGATGGTCTGGTTCAGGCCCAAGTTACGCAGGCGGGTGCCGAACGGACCGAAACGCTCTATATAGAAGTCAGAGAAAGCAACACGCCAGTCGATCCCGCGACGTGGTTCAAGACAGACGAAGGATAATACACCGATGAAGAAATTCTTTATGTCCGCCGCGATCGGCACGCTGGCCGGCGTGCTTGTCACGACGCAGGTGGCCGCGCCCCTGCTGGCGCAGGAATCGGCGAAGACCACGAACGTCTATGAGCAGCTTGACCTGTTCGGCGATATTTTCGAGCGGATCCGTTCCCAGTACGTCGAGGAGGTGGACGAAGGCGAGCTGATCGAGGCGGCCATCAACGGCATGCTGACCTCGCTTGACCCGCATTCCAGTTACCTGTCGCCGGATGATGCCGCGAACATGCGTGTGCAGACGCGGGGCGAGTTCGGCGGCCTCGGGATCGAGGTCACGCAGGAAGATGGCTTCGTCAAGGTGGTCTCGCCCATCGACGGCACACCGGCCGACAATGCCGGGATCGAGGCCGGCGATTTCATCACCCATGTCGACGGTGAAAGCGTGCTTGGCCTGACCCTGGACGAGGCGGTTGAAATGATGCGCGGCCCCGTGGGCAGCGAGATCGTGATCACCGTGGTACGCGAGGGCGAGGCGGAACCCTTTGACGTCTCGATCGTGCGCGACACGATCAAGCTGACCGCCGTGCGCGCGCGCACCGAACAGCAAAGCGTCATCTTGCGGGTGACAACCTTCAACGACCAGACCTTCAAGAACCTGGAAAACGGCCTGGCCGAGCAGGTCGAGGCCGCCGGTGGTGCCGACAAGATCAACGGTATCGTTCTGGATCTGCGCAACAACCCCGGTGGCCTGCTGACCCAGGCGATCAAGGTGTCCGACGCCTTCCTTGAAAAAGGCGAAATCGTCAGCACCCGGGGACGCGCGCCCGAGGACGGAGAGCGTTTCAACGCCACGCCCGGCGACCTGACCGACGGCAAACCGATCGTGGTTCTGATCAACGGCGGCTCTGCCAGTGCGTCGGAAATCGTGGCCGGTGCGCTGCAGGATCATCGCCGCGCAATCGTGGTGGGCACCAAGAGCTTCGGCAAGGGATCGGTGCAGACGGTGATGCCACTGCGCGGGGATGGCGCGATGCGCCTGACCACGGCGCGGTATTACACACCCTCGGGCCGCTCGATCCAGGCGCTTGGCGTCAGCCCGGACATCGTTGTCGAACAGCCCCGCCGCGCCCCCGAAAGCGAAGAGGAAGAGGGCGAAAGCCCGCGTTCGCGCAGCGAGGCCGACCTGCGCGGCAGCCTCGACAATGACAGCCTGTCCGAGGACGAGATCCGCCAGATCGAAGAGGACCGCGCCAAGGCCGAACAGGCCGCCAAG
>JANSYB010000506.1 GCA_024742655.1 Paracoccaceae bacterium
GATCGGCGCGGGCCCCGCGGGCCTCATGGCCGCCGAAGAAATGGCACGGGGCGGGCTCTCGGTGACGGTGGCCGAGGCCAAGCCCTCGCCCGCGCGCAAATTCCTGATGGCGGGCAAATCGGGCCTGAACCTGACCAAGGAGGAGCCGTTCGAGGCTTTCAACGCCGCCTATGGCGCGGCCGCACCGCGCCTGCGGCCCATGCTCGAGGCGTTCGGGCCGCAAGACGTTGTTGGGTGGGCCGAGGGGCTGGGACAGGAGATGTTCACCGGCACCACCGGCCGGGTCTTTCCCCGCGCGATGAAGGCTTCGCCGCTTTTGCGGGCGTGGCTGGCGCGGCTGGACGGGCTGGGCGTGACGCTGCAGCGGCGCTGGCGGTGGACCGGCTGGACAGACAACGCGCTGTCCTTCGAGACGCCGGAGGGCCGGACAGAGCTGCAACCGGAGGTCACGATCCTGGCCTGTGGCGGGGCAAGCTGGGCGCGGCTGGGATCGGACGGGGCCTGGGCAGAGCATGTGCCGCAATCCGTCCTGTCACCGTTTCAGCCCGCCAACATGGGGTTTCGCGTCAACTGGTCAGATCACATGGCACGCCATTTCGGGCAACCGGTCAAGGGCGTGGCATTGCGTGCAGGCGACCTGACCTCTCGCGGGGAATTCGTGCTGTCGAAGCGGGGCATCGAGGGCGGTGGCGTCTACGCGGTGTCGAAACCGGTGCGCGAGGGGGCGGAACTGTCGCTCGACCTGGTGCCGGAACTGTCACCGGAGACGGTGCGACAAAGGTTGGCGCGCCCCCGCGGCAAGGCCAGCCTGTCCAACCACCTACGCAAGGTGCTCAGGCTGAACCCGGTCAAACAGGCCCTGCTGATGGAGTTCGGCCGCCCCCTCCCGGACGACCTGGCCCCGCTGCTCAAGGCGTTGCCCCTGCACCATGCCGGGCCGCGACCGATGGATGAGGCGATTTCCACGGCGGGCGGTCTGCGCTTCGAGGCGCTGGATGCGAACCTGATGCTGCGTGACCGGCCCGGTACCTTCGCTGCAGGCGAGATGCTGGACTGGGAAGCGCCGACCGGCGGCTACCTGTTGACGGCCTGCCTTGCCACGGGGCGTTGGGCCGGGCGCGCGGCGGCAGGGTTGGCGCAACCGTTTTCTGCACAGAAAACGGGATAGAAAATGCAGATTTTCTATCCCGGAATTTGCGCAAATTCCGGTGCCGCTCAGGGCAGCGCGGCGGCCCTCTGAAAGGCGTCGCGCGCCTGCATCCGGTCCCTGTAAGCGGCCAGCTTTTCGTCCGGTGGGGCAAATCCCGCCCGCTCTGCCCAGCCCATGCAATGGGTCAGCAGAATGTCGGGCACCGTCATCATTTCCCCCATCAGGAACGGCCCCTCGAGGGCCTGTGACAGACGGGCAAGGTTGCGCGCATACTCCCATTTCAGCGAATCCTTCACCGCCGGGACGCGGTGCTCTTCGGGCAGGACGAAACTGTGGCGCGCCGCGGTCCAGAGAACCGCATCGAGATCATCGAGGATCTGGTGCATCAGCGCGTCCTGACGCGCGCGGTCCATCGTGCCCGCCGGATGGGTCAGCGCGCCGTGCCGGTCACCGAGATAACTCAGGATCGCGGTGGAATCGGTGATGCATCCATCCTCCGTGCGCAAGGCCGGTACCTTTCCCGATGGGTTGGCCGCCTGTGCCTCGGCGCTGCGCGGCGCCGCGGGAATGTGTTCATAGGGCTGGCCGAGTTCCTCCAGCATCCACAGAACGCGAAAGGCGCGGCTCGCGCGGATTCCGATCACCTCGTACATTTGCAGTCTCCTGAGCGGTTGGATCTCCAGCCTTGCCCGGCGCGGCAGCGCTGGCAAGGCGCAAAGCGCGCGGCGCATGGGTTTTTCGTCAATGCCGGGTGCCGGTATGGGCTGGGGTCACTCCGCGACCCTCACCGCCGACCCAGCATCGCGAGACGAATGAGTGCGCGTTCCACCAGCGCCATCTGGGGCGCGGTCTGACCGGCAGAGCGGAGTTCCAAATCGGTATCTGTCAGCAGCGTCAGCGCCTGTTCCAGCCGCGCCGCCCCCCAGCCCTGCGCCTGCCGCTGCATCCGGTCCCGGCGCGGGCCGAATACCGGCGGGCGAACACGTGCGATGCCCTGTGCGGGTCCGCCGGGATCCGAGGCCGCTGCATAAAGCGTGCGGAAATGGCGTGTCGCGGCCACGCACAGGCCAACCGGTTGCACGCCCTGCGCCCGCAACCGTTTCATCACAGGGCCGATCTCGCCCGAGCGGGCTTCGGCCACGATATGCAGTACGTCATCGAGGTCTGCCTCGGTCGAGGCAGGCGCGCAGGCGGCGATGTCTTCGGGCGACAGGGGGTCGGGGTCATCCAGCTTGTAAAGCGCCAGTTTCTCGATGGTCTGGCGGAAATCGCCGGGGTCCAGGTCGCGCGCCAGGGCGGTCAGGTCGCGCATCGCCTCGCCGCCCACGTCGCGCAGACCGGCCCTGGCCAGCGTCGCCTCGATCTCGGCCCGACCGGGCGGGTCGTCATAGATCGCCGCCGCATAGGCCGCCTTGTGCCCCTCGAAGAACTTGCGCAGCTTGGACGAGGCCTTGAGCGCGCCCGCGGTCACCACGACCTGCGCATCACCGGGCTGCCAGTCTTCCATCGCGGCGATGACGATCGGGGCCACATTGTCATTCGCTTCTTCGACAAAGGCGACGCGCTGTCCGGGAAAGAACCCCTGCGCCTTGATCGC
>JANSYB010000155.1 GCA_024742655.1 Paracoccaceae bacterium
CGCATGGCGGGCAGCAGCACGTCTTCGCAATAGCGGCGCAGATCTGACTTCACGAACTCGGCATCCGATGACTGGACGGGGCGCATCTCCCAGTGGATGCTGGCCTGTTCGGGGATCACGTTATGGGCCACGCCACCATGCACCCCGCCGGTGTTGATGGTGGTCCAGGGCGGCTCGAACCGGCTGTTGGCCGGCGCGCGGGCGCGCAGCGCGTCCTTGAGATCCAGAAGGCGGTTCACGTAGCGCGCGGCATATTCCACCGCGTTCACGCCCCTGTCGGGCGAAGAACCGTGCCCGGCCAGCCCGGTGAAATGGGTGCTGTATTCGTAACAGCCCTTGTGCCCTTCGATGATGCGCATCGAAGTGGGCTCGCCGATGATGGCCACACCGGGGCGGATCCCCTTGCTGCGCAGGCTGTCAACCAGTCCGCGTGCCCCGAAACAGCCGGTTTCCTCGTCATGGGTAAAGGCGAAATGGATGGGCCGTTCCCCGACGCGGGCGGCGAATTCGGGGGCCATGGCCACCGCCGCCGCGATAAAGCCCTTCATGTCGCAGGCCCCGCGGCCGACGAGATTGCCGTCCTTCTCGATCATTTCGAACGGGTCCGATGTCCAGTCCTGGTCGGCCACAGGGACCACGTCGGAATGGCCCGACAAAACGATCCCGCCATCCACCTCGGGCCCGATCGTGGCAAAGAGATTGGCCTTGTGCCCTGTTGCATCCGGAAAGATGTCGACCCGCGCGCCCGCCTGTTCGAGCAGGTGGCCAATGTAAGCGATCATGTCGATATTGCTGCGATCCGATATCGTTTGAAACGCGATCAGCTCGCCCAGAAGCTCTACTGTTTCTGACAGTCTGGCCATCGTTGTCTACCCATGGAAAGAACGGGCGGACTGTGTTGACCCTTGGCCCCGGCGTCAAGCGGTTTTGGACCGGAGCCGGAGTGTTGCGCGAAAGACTCGACGTCTCGAAATAGTGGCTAAATCTTGGTTGCAGCAGCCTATTTTGCGGATTCGGGCAAAAAACGTCTATGCGTTGTGGTAAAAAACGTGTACCTAGCCGCCATACGAGAACAGAACCCGCGCGCAAGATGCGGGTCATTGAGGTAAAGCGGTGGTGTAATGAAAGCGATCGGGTATGTAACCCGCACGAATGCGGGTGTTGTAACGAGAGAATCCATTCTTGAGGGGTCGGAAGTTTCTTCCATCTGGGCCGGTGGCGGCCAGGAAATCTCTCTCAATCTCAGACAAATCGATATCGGCACGTACCAGCGGGATGGTCAGAACCTGCTGATTACGCTTGCCGATGGCCGTGTCATCGTGCTGGAGGATTACTTCGGCCCGGATGGCGCGGCGGCCAGCCGGCTGTTCATCAGCTCGGATGGATACCTCAATGAGGTTGCTCTGGTCGAAAGTGCCGATGGCAGCCTTTATGCCCAGTACGGCCCGACCGATCTTTGGGGAAAGTGGAGCCCGTCAGACGACCTGATCTTCCTTGACGGCAGCGAAATCGCCGGCCCGGCCACGGGTCAGGAAGATGTCAGCATGCTTGGCGCCGGATTGCTGGGCGGCAGTGGCCTTCTGGGGGCTGCGGGCGCAGGCGCGGCCGGTCTGGGGGCGGCGGCACTGATTGGCGGTGGCGGCGGGGGCGGCTCTGACGTGCCGGTCGTGACCCGCATAGAGCCGGGCGTGAACGAGGAGGGCCCCATCGTCATCGGTGGCGATGACGCCGGGCCCGACACGACGCCGGTCACCATCACCGGGCAGGCCGACCCGGATTCGACCGTTGTTGTCACCATCGGTGACGAGACTGTCGAGACGACATCTGACGAGAACGGCGAATGGGACGTGGAATTCTCGGGCGAGGATTTCCCCGAGGACGGCGATTACGAGGTGATCGTCACCGTGACGGAGACCGACGGCACCGAGACGGTTCTGGACGGCCCGCAGGTGATCATCGACACCACGCCCCCCGCGACCGATGTGCAGCAGGGCACGGTGGATACCGGTGATGTGGTCAATGCCGAAGAATACGAAGCGGGTTTTGACATTACCGGTACGGGCGAGGTCGATGCCAATATCAGCGTGACAATCGACGGCACCACGCATGAAACGACGGTCGGAGGCGACGGCACCTGGTCCGTGACCTTCCACGCGGGCGATGTGACGGCCGGCGAACGCACGACAGATGTCGTCGTTGTCTCGACCGATGCCTACAACAACACCACGACGATCACCGAGACGCTCGAGATCGACACGATCCCGCATGTCCTGACGATCAACGAAACGACGATCGAGGGCGACGGGCTGGTCAATGCCGACGATGCAAGCGACGGTATCCAGATCACTGGCACATCCGAGCCGGGCGCGATGGTCACGGTGACCGTGGCCGGCATCACCCGCGAGGTCGAGACCGGGGCGAACGGCACCTGGACCGCGACATATCAGGCCGGTGACCTGCCGGCGGTCCAGTCGGACGTGACCATCACGGCCAGCACCGTGGACGAAGCGGGCAACCCGTCGACGGCCACCGGCACGATCGATATCGACACGCTGGTCGAGGGTCTGGATATCACCAGCAGCTGGGGCGGGGCCGACGCGGTCATCAACGCCGCAGAGGCGGGCGAGGGCCTGACCGTTTCCGGCGTGTCCGAGCCCGGCACGATCAGTGTCAGCGTGCAGTTCGGAAGTGAGACAGTGAATGCCAACGTCAACGCCGACGGCAGCTGGAGTGCGACCTTCCTTCCGGGGCAGATGCCCTCGGGCACTGGGCCGATCCAGTTGACCGCGACCGCGACGGATGCGGCGCTGAACACCAATACGGTCACCCGTTTTGTCGATATCGACACCGAGGCCGGTCTTTTGACGCTCGATGCGGATGCGATCGGTGGTGACGGCGTGGTCAACAGCGATGAGGCCGACCAGGGCGTCATGGTGACGGGCCGGGCCGACCCCTTTGCCGAGGTGACGGTCACCTTCGACGGGGTCGAGCATACCGCCTTTGCCAACGGGGCGGGTGTCTGGCAGACGCTGTATCAATCCTCCGAGATCACGCGCGGCGATTATGACCCAGACGTCACCGCCAGCGTAACGGACGCGGCCGGCAACAGCCGCTCGGTCGAGGCCACGATCAGCGTGGATACACAGGTCGACAACCTCAACCTCGATGCGCTCAACATCGCGATCGGCAGCGACGGCAACCGCGTCATCAACGGCGAGAATGCGCAGAACGGCTTTTCCGTGACGGGCACGATCGAGCAGGGCGCGCAGGAGGTCATCGTCACCATCAATGGCGTGCCGCGCGCGGCGCAGATCTTTGGGGACGGCACATGGCGCGCCGATTTCCAGCCCGGTGATATCACCGCGGGGCAGTATCCGGCCGACCTGCGCGTGGATGTGATGGATGGCGTGGGCAACCGAGATTTTCTCAGCACCACGGTGGATGTCGACACGTTTGTCGATGAGCTGAACCTGTCCAGCACGCCGATCGAGGGCGACAACATCGTCAATGCCGCCGAGGCGCGTGACGGTGTGACCCTGCGCGGCAAGGTGGAGGCCGGTTCGAGCGTCGCCGTCACCGTCTTCGGCACGGACTACGATGCCGATGTGGACGGGTCCGGCAACTGGAGTCTCAACATCGCCGGCGCCGACATTCCGCAGATCGACGATACCGTGCCGGTGGTCATCACCGCGACCGACGCGGCGCTGAACGTAAGCAGCATCACGGAATCGCTGACCATCGACGCCATCGCCCCCGGATCGCCGGATATCGTGGGGTATTTCCGCGAGGGCGGGGGCTATCGCAATGTCACGCTCGAAACGGCGCAGGACGATGTCAGTATTCAACAGGTCAGCACCAATGGCGCGGTCAGTGAACTCTCACTGTTCGAAGATGTGAACACGTTCCTTGGGGAAACCGATTACTTTTTCACCGATGGCGCGGGCAATTCCACGACGATCCCGGATGGCTCGCAACTGGTGGTGACCAGCACCGATGACGCGGGCAACACGTCCAGCACCTATCTGGTTCTGGACGAAACCAGCACCAACACGGTGGATGCGGGCAATCCCAACCTCGCGCAGTTCGATATCGAGACCATTGACCTGCGCTTTGGCGATCAAAGCCAGCTGACCATCACCGAGGCGCAGATCACGGCCCTGTCCGAAAACTCCGATCAGGTGGTGGTGCGCGGCGGGACCGACGACTCGGTCACCATAACCGGCGCGCAGGCGGCCGGGACGACGACACTCAACGGGGAAGACTACAACATCTACACGCTTGGCGATGACGCGACCATCGTGATCGATGACGATATCACCGATATCGTGATCTGACACAGTCGGATCGGGCGGCGGCATCAGGTCAGCCGCCCGGCCAGCACATAAATTACAGGCCACCGGTCAAGGGGCGCTTATGGGGTATAGGGACGGGTTCAAGAGTACGGCCGTGTTGGCAATGGCGGGCCTGACATTGAGCGGGTGCATGACGACAACGGGCGGCGCGCCGGTGGCCGAGGTCACCCGATTCGCCGGACAGGCGCCGGGCGCACTCAGCGCGGCGGATCAGGAAACGGCGGATTCCGCGATCATTTCCGATCTGCTGGAGCGGCGCAGCGCCTTGCCCGATGGCAGTGCGTTCGACCGTATCGCCGGGCCGGTCCTCAAGGCCTATAGCCGGGCGGCGGAAAGTGAACTCAAGGCCGCGCGCCTGCGCGCGCAGGCGGCCAGCAAGAACTGGCTGCCGCAGATCGGCCCGAATATCAGCCTCACCAGCCTGAGCGACATCGTCGCGCAACTGGCCGTGGACATGGTGCTGTTCGATCACGGTCGTAAAAAGGCCGAGCGCGCCTTTGCCAAGGCAGATGTCGAACTGGCCGCCGTGACACTTTCCGAGGATACCAATGACCGCATGCTGACCGCGCTGACGCTCTACCTGAAAGGGGCCGAGGCCCGTGATCGCGTGGTTCTGGAAACCAGCGTTCTCAAGGACATGCAGCATTTCGAGTGGATCATGAACGAACGCGTCAAGGGCGGCGTGTCGGACATGTCCGACCTGAATATCCTGCGCCAGAAACTTTTCGAGATCGAGGCCCGTCTGGCCGCGCAGAAAGAGGCCGAGACCACGGCCTTTGCCGAATTGAACGCCATGTCGGCCCAACCCTTGAACGACGTGACCGGTCTTGCCGATGTGCGCGTGGGCAGTTTCGATGCCCGGCCGCTTGACGTGCTGCGCGCCGAGGCTGAGCGGGACCGTGACATCGCACATGCCCGCATCGATCGGGCCGGCCTGCTGCCGGGTGTCAGTGCGGGCGGTACGCTGGGCGATGGCGACTCGGGCATTTCGGTCAACGCCGGGGGCGACGGGTTGCTGGGCCTTGGCACCGGCGCCAGCCTGAAGGCCGCAGAGGCCGCCAGGGAGGCGGCCGATCGCCGCGTGGCGCAGGCCACCGAGGACACCAATCGCACCCTGAGCCGTCTGGAAACGCGCCTTTCCGCCCTTTCGCGGCAGGTGGCCGAGGCGAGCGCGCTGACACAAGCGGCCAAGCAGAACCTCGACCTGTTCCAGAAACAGTACGATGCCGGCCAGCGGCAGGTGATGGATGTCGTCGGTGTCTACGAAACCTTTGCCGAGCAACAATCCAAGCAGGTCAGCCTGAAATACGAACTGGCGCTGACACGGCTCAAGGTCGCCCGTGAACTCGGCCTGCTGGCGGACGGGGGGCAGATTTGAGCAATCCGCCCATTGCACTGACATTTGCCTCAGGCGCCGTGACCAGGCCGGCCCGCGTGTCCAACGCCGATACCCCGCCCAAGGCGAAATCGCGCTTTGGCATCCGCGCCGAGGCCCGCGCCGAGCTTGGCGCGGCCTATGCCGGCCTGCTGGGGGTCGAGGCGATGGCGCGCGATATCCTCGAGGCGATGGTGATCTCGGATGCCCAAAGCCCCGATGACCTGCCGCAGCCGCAGGCGCTGGCCGACGGACTGGCGGCCGTGGGCCTTCTGACCGAGGTCGAAAACCTGCCCAGTTGCACGAATGATGCCTGGCCGGCGCTGGCGCAGATGACCAGTGGGCAATACATCCTCGTGCTGGAACAGCGTCTGGGTGAGCTGATCATCTTCGACACCACCTGCACCGACAACCGCGCAACGGTCTCCCTGTCCGAATTCGAGCCCTATTTCACCGGCATGATCGTGCGCGCCGAGGCGCCGCTGAAACAGATTTCCCGCGCGCA
>JANSYB010000078.1 GCA_024742655.1 Paracoccaceae bacterium
GCCTGATCGCCTTGTCTGAAAATCGTGTCGCCGGCCGACAGATGCAGGCGCCGCCCCAGCCCCCTGAGCCAGTCCGTGGTGTGCGTGCCCGACCGGGCCGCATGAAACCGGCGTCGCGCAATCAGCAATTCGCCCAGCCGGTAGAGGTTGAACGGCAGCAGCAGGCAATGCAGCACGAAAACCGGCGTCAGGCCCGCCTGCCAGCCATAGAGAATGAAGAACAGGTTCGCCCCGACCGCTGACAGGCGCAGCGGCAGCATGGTTCGCATGGAAAAGGCCAGCAGGGTCAGCGCCGCGGCGACCCAGCCGATGACATCGACCAAACAAATCCCCCTGAACAAACGCAGAAACCCACATCTGCATTAGAGGAGGCCGCATCGACCGAGGTCAAGCCCGGTGGCGGGCAAGGGCCGGAAAACCGGCCCTTTTTTGCGTTATTTCTTTTCCATCGGGCAGGTGGACAGCCCGAAGATGGAATATGCCGGGCAACTGGACATCAGGCCCGTGACCAGCGGCACGACGCCGATCAGGTAGAGCCAGCTGTAAGCGCCTTCCCGGTTGAGGAAGAACCCGGCGATGAGCGCGAGGCCCACGACGATACGAAGGATGCGGTCGATGCCGCCGACATTTTTCTTGAGCATGAGATAACTCCCGAATCTGTGCCCCGGAGGGCGGGTTGATACAGGCAGTATGACGTATGTGCCGCGCGCGGTCTGTGACATGGTCACATTGCGCGGCTCAAAGTGTTTCAGCGATCTCGGCGAGGCTTCCGGCGTCGGTGATATGCACCGCGCCGCGGTCCAGTTTCAGAACGCCGCGCCGTTCCAGCGCATCGAGCCGGCGCGAGATCACCTCGCGCGCCGAGCCGATCATCGTGGCGATCTGGGCATGCGTGGCATGCAGCGTTCCGTTCTCGGCGCGGTCCAGCAGGCATTGCGCCAGTCGCGCCTCGACCCGCTGAAACGCCACTCGTTCCAGCAGGTGCATCATGGATTGCATCCGCGTGGCAAAGGCCGTGAAGACAAAGCCGCGAAAGGCGTCCGACTGATCCATCAGGGCCAGAAATGTCTCACGCGGAACAAGAACCGCGCGCGCATCGCGCCGCACGATCGCCTCGCCCGAATAATCATCGCCCCCCAGAAGGCCCAGTGTCGACTGGATGCAGCTTTGCCCCGGTTCCACTGCGTAAAGCAGGATATCCCGACCCGTCGGGCCGGTCAGGCACACGTCGATACGCCCGCGCAGGACGATGAGAAACCCCTTGACCGTATCGCCGGGGTGAAAGAGCACGGTGCCGGCCGGTGCCTCCATCGGTGTCAGGCGATCCAGCAGCGCCTTCGCCGCCTGCTCGAGCGGCGGTAACCCGTCGGCCTCGGCAATCCAGCCCATCACCCGTGACCGCGTGTCTCGAACCGGGGCAGCATGGCCGAGAAATCACGGCCCAGGCCGTCTTCGTTCTCGACGAATTGTTCATAGAGTTTCATCGCGGCCTCACCGATGGGCGTGTCGGCATCCGCCGCCTCGGCGGCCTGCATGGCAAGGCGCAGATCCTTGAGCATCAGCTCGGCGGCGAAGCCGGGTTTGTAGTCATTGTCCGCAGGCGAGGTCGGGCCGACACCCGGGGCGGGGCAATAGGCGTTCATCGACCAGCTGTAGCCCGAAGAGGTCGAGACCACGTCGAACATTTTCTGCCGGTCCAATCCCAGCTTGTCGGCCAGGGCAAAAGCCTCGCAGGTGACGATCATCGTGGCGCCGAGGATCATGTTGTTGCAGATCTTGGCGGCCTGACCGTTGCCCGAGGGGCCGCAATGCACCGCCTTCTGGCCCATGATGTCAAACAGCGGCTTCGCGGTGTCGAAGGCTGCATCCGGGCCACCCACCATGAAAGTCAGCGTGCCGGCCTGCGCGCCGCCGATCCCACCCGAGACCGGCGCATCCAGCGCCGCGCAGCCCGCCGCCTGCGCCTGTTCGGCCACCGCGCGGGCGCTTTCGACATCGACGGTCGAGCAATCGAGCAGTACCGCACCCCTGTGCATCGCGGGGATCACCTGATCGGCCACCACCCGCAGGATCGCGCCGTTGGGCAGCATCGTGATGACGACCTCTGCGCCGCTGGCGGCCGCCTCGGCGGAACCGGCCTGTGCCACACCGTCCACCGACACGCCCGCGGTGTCGAAGCCGGTGACGTCGTGACCCGCCTTGGCCAGGTTGGCCGCCATGGGCGCGCCCATGTTGCCCAAGCCGATGAAACCGATTTTCATGGCGCTACTCCTCCTTGTCGAATGTCAGCCGGTCCTCGCCCAGTGGCAACAGCATCTTCGTGGCCGCAAGGGCGGGGGGGCGGTCAAGATCATGTTGCCATTTGGGGCTGCGGTCCTTGTCGATCACGGCCGCCCGGATGCCTTCCAGAAAATCGCCGTGTTCCATCGCGCGGTAGGTGTAGCGATATTCCAGCTCCAGCGCCTTGCGGATCTCGGCCGAGGTGCCCCGCAGGCGGTGAATGATCTCCACCGCGCAGGCCATCGACAGGGGCGAGTTGCGCGACAGCGTCTTGAGCGTATCGCGCGCGAACTCGCTGTCCTCGGATTTCAGCGAGTTCACGATATCAAGCAGGCTCTCGCCGCCGAAATGGGCGTCAATGCGCGGGGCCAGCGTATTCAGACCATCAGGCGGCAACGTCTCTTTCGCGGTGTCCAGGGCCGCGACATCCCCGCTGTCTTCCAGTGCGGTGATGATCTCGGGCCACTTTGAGTGCGGGATGTAACAGTCTGCAAATCCGGCAAAAATCGCGTCACACGCATCCATGCGCGCGCCTGTCGTTCCCAGGTATTCGCCGATCCGCCCCGGCGCATGTGCCAGGAGCAGTGACCCACCCACATCCGGCACGAGGCCGATGCCGCATTCGGGCATGGCGATCTTGGTGCTCTCGCAGACGATCCGGTGCGAGCCGTGACACGAAATCCCGACCCCGCCCCCCATGACAAAGCCCTGCATGAAGGCGACATAGGGTTTGGGGTATTCGGCGATCTTTGCATTCAGGCGGTATTCATCCTGCCAGAACCGCCGGCCATAATCGAAATCGCCCGCCATGCCGGTGCGGTAAAGTTCCTGAATGTCACCGCCCGCGCAGAAGGCCTTGTCGCCGGCGGCGTCGATGATCACCAGCCAGACCGCGTCATTCTCGGCCCAGTCATCGAGCGCGTCCTCGATGGCCAGGCACATCTCGTAGGTCATGGCATTCAGCGCCTCGGGTCGGGTCAGCGTGATGCGCCCGGCCTGGCCCGTGATGCGGATGTCGATATCGCTCATTGTTCCGTCAGCATATGGCGCGCCACGATGAGGCGCATGATTTCATTTGTTCCTTCGAGAATTTCATGCACGCGCAGGTCGCGCACCAGTTTCTCGATTCCGTAATCGGCAAGGTAACCGTATCCGCCGTGAAGTTGGAGACATTGATTGACGATGCGGCTGCCGGCCTCGGTGACGAATTTCTTGGCCATGGCGCAGAACTTGGTCGCGTCCGGCGCGCCGGTGTCCAGTTTCCACGCCGCCTGGCGCAGCAGGGTGCGCGCCGCCTGAAGCTCGATTTCCAGATCGGCGAGGCGGAATTGCAGCGCCTGGAACTGGTCGATGGGTTTGCCGAAGGCCTTGCGCTCGCGCATATAGGCAAGGGTCTGATCCATCGCCTGCTGCGCCGCCCCAAGCGAGCAGGCCGCGATATTGAGCCGCCCGCCATCCAGCCCCGCCATTGCATAGCTGAAGCCCTTGCCCTCTTCGCCGACAAGGTTCTGGGCCCCGACCACACAGTCGTCGAGCTGCACCTGTGCGGTGGGTTGGCTGCGCCAGCCCATCTTGTCTTCCAGCCCGCCAAAGCTGAGCCCCGGCGTGCCGTCCTCGACATAGACGGTGGAAATGCCCTTCGGGCCATCCTCGCCGGTGCGGACCATCACGACATAGGCGTCCGAATAGCCGCCCCCCGAGATGAACGCCTTAGTGCCGTTCAGCTTGTAGCCCTCGTTGGTGCGCTCGGCGCGGGTTTTCAGCGCCGCCGCGTCCGAGCCGGAGCCCGGTTCGGTCAGGCAATAGGACAGAACGGTGTTCATCGTCAGCGCATCGGGCAGAACGCGCGCCCTCATCTCATCGCTGGCGAAGGTGTCGATCATCTTGGCGCACATGTTGTGGATCGACAGGAAGGCCGCCACCGAAGGGCAGGCCATGCTCAGCGCCTCGAAGACCAGCGTGGCGTCCAGCCGTCCAAGCCCAGCACCGCCCGACCCTTCGCTGACGTACAGCCCGCCGAAGCCCAGTTCCGCGATCTGCGGCCACAAGTCCTTGGGGATGGTGCCCTGCGCCTCCCAGTCGCGGGCATGGGGCGCGATCCGGTCCTGCCCGAAGGCATGGGCCATGTCGAAAATGGCGGTCTGTTCCTCGCTCAGCGCGAAATCCATCGCGGTGCCCTCCCATGCGTGTAATTGAACACACGTTTAATTAGCAACTGTTGCACCAGTATTGCAAGCGGGCCAGGGCGGGGCCAGCCCTATGCGCTGCATGGGACAAGTTTTGCCGGGAGCATGGGACGGCGCAGCAGGGTGGTGGTACCGATGTCGGGTTCGGAATTTGCGCAAATTCCGAATTGGAAAATGCGCATTTTCCAGTCCATTTTCCGCGCGGAAAATGGCACGGTCTTCCCGGTTCCGTCTTTTGACGCCGAGAACAATGCCTAGAGAAGCAGGACCTGCGTGCCGATCTCGGCCTTGGCGAAGAGTTCCTCGATATGTTCGTTGTAAAGCCCGATACAGCCTGAGGACGACCGCCGCCCGATCTTGCGGGTGTCATGGGTGCCGTGGATGAGGTAGGCGGGCCAGTCGAGATACATCGCGTGGGTGCCCAGCGGGTTACCCGGGCCCGGCGGCATGAAGGCGGGCAGGGTGGGGTCGCGTTCGCGCATCGACGCGGTGGGTGTCCAGCTTGGCCCGACCTTCTTGCGCACGATCTCGGTCCGGCCACGGCGGGTCAGATCCTCGCTCAGCGGCACCGAGGAGGGGTAGAGCGCATAGACCCCGTCCGGGCCCCAGTAATGCAGCGCGCGGCTGTCGATATCGGCCAGGATGCACCCGGTGCCAAGCGTTTCGAAATGATCGCGCCAGTCGCGCGTGCGGAAAGACGACGCATTGCGCCGCACGCCGTCGTCCTGCGCGTAAAGCACGGCCGGCGTGGCCAGGCTGGCGGCACCGCTCAGCAATATCGTTCGGCGGGTCATGGTCTTGCGGGGCATGTCGAGGCTCCTGTTTTGCGTAAAATGGGCTGTCGCCGGCAAGATTGCGAGGGGCAAATGCGCCCGGAGCGACCACTTCACGGACTTGTCAGGGGGCGTGAGCCGCGACGCCTACAGATCAGCGTGATATTCCTCGATCAGGTGCCGGACAACCGCCTGAAGCGCATGGTCGTGATCGTCCTCGGCCATCAGCGCATCCTCGTAGACTCGCCGTTGCCGCGTGGAGCTGGTGCCGGTGCGCAGGATGTCGCGCGCGGCCTCGACCTCTGACACGCTTTCGAAGAACAGCGCGTCCTCCTCGACCAGTTCGAACATTTCCTCCATCAGTTCCGCCATGGGCACGATCTCGCCCCGGCCGAAATCGATCAGCCCCTCGCGCGTGCCATACCGTTGCGCGCGCCAGCGGTTCTCGGCCACAAGGAAACTGTCATAGATGCGCCAGCGCTGATTGCGGGTGGCCAGCCGCCACAGCATCCGGGTGATCGCCTGCGTGAGCGCGGCCAGTGTCAGCGTGTGCTCCAGCCGGGGCTGCACGTCGCAGATGCGCGATTCCAGCGTCGGGAATTTCGACGAGGGGCGCAGATCCCACCAGATCTTGCTCGCATCCTCGATCACGCCCAGATCGGTCAGCGCCTTCACCGAGCGTTCGAATTCCCCGTAGCTTTCCATCTTGGGGGGCAGGCCGGTGCGGGGCAGGTTGTCGAACACGGTCAGCCGGTAACTGTCCAGCCCCGTGTCGCGCCCCTGCCAAAAGGGCGACGAGCAGCTGAGCGCGAGAAGATGCGGCAGAAAGTAGCTGAGCTGGTTCATCAGGTCGGTGCGCCGGTCCGGGCTGGCGATGCCGACATGGACGTGCATCCCGCAGATCAGCATCCGCCGTACCACCCCGGCCAGATCATGCGACAGGTCGTTGTAACGTTCCTTGTCGGTGTGGTGCTGATCGCGCCAGTCCGAAAACGGGTGGCAGGAGGCCGCGATCGGGGCAAGGTTATGTTCGGCGGCATGTCTGGACACGCAGGCGCGCAGCTTGCGCAGATCCTCGCGCGCCTCGGCCACGTTGGCGCAGACCTTGGTGCCGATCTCGATCTGGCATTTCAGAAATTCCGGGGCGACCTGATCCTGAAGCTCTTCGGCGCAGGCCTCCATCAGTTCGGGCGGCGCTTCGGCCAGGTCAAGGCTGTCACGGTCGACGAGCAGGTATTCCTCCTCGATGCCAATGGTGAAATTCGTGTTCGGATCCGCCATGGCCGCCCTCCCTTTGCGGGAATACCACCAAGAAAGCCGGGTCTTGGCAAGGCTTGGTAAACACGCGCAAAGCAAGAAACCCCGGAACGGGTCCGGGGTTTCCCTTTGTTTTCAGATCAGTGGATCAGTCCATCGCCTTGAAGTTGAACTCGCCGCCTTCCTTGATCCCGCTCGGCCAGCGGGAGGTCACGGTCTTGGTCCTTGTATAGAACTTGAAGCTGTCGGGCCCGTGCTGGTTGAGGTCACCGAACATGGATTTCTTCCACCCGCCGAAGGTGTGATAGGCCAGCGGCACGGGGATCGGCACGTTGATGCCGACCATCCCGATATTGATCCGGTGGGCGAAATCGCGGGCGGTGTCGCCGTCGCGGGTGAAGATCGCCGTGCCGTTGCCGTATTCGTGGTCCATCGCAAGGCCAAGCGCCTCTTCGTAGCTGCCCGCGCGCACGGTGCTCAGCACCGGGCCGAAGATCTCGGTCTTGTAGATGTCCATGTCGGGCGTGACCTTGTCAAAAAGATGCGGCCCCACGAAGAACCCGTTTTCATAGCCCTGAAGCGAGAAATCGCGGTTGTCCACGACCAGTTCCGCGCCCTGGTCGACGCCGGACTGGATCAGCCCGAGGATACGCTCCTTGGCCTCGCGGGTGACGACGGGCCCGAAATCCACGTCATCACCATCCGTGTAGGGCGCGACGCGCAGTTTTTCGATCCGCGGCACCAGCGCCGCGATCAGGCGGTCGGCGGTCTCGTCGCCCACCGGCACCGCGACCGAAACGGCCATGCAGCGTTCACCGGCCGCACCATAGCCCGCGCCCACCAGCGCGTCTGCGGCCTGATCCATGTCGGCATCGGGCATGACGATCAGGTGGTTCTTGGCCCCGCCGAAACACTGCGCGCGCTTGCCGTTCGCGGTGGCGCGGCTGTAGATATACTGCGCGATCGGGGTGGAGCCGACGAAGCTGACCCCTCCGATGATGTCATGATCGAGCAGGGTATCGACGGCCTCCTTGTCGCCGTTGACGACCTGGAACACGCCTTTGGGCAGGCCCGCCTCGACAAAAAGCTCGGCCAGAGCCAGCGGCACCGAGGGGTCACGCTCGGACGGCTTGAGCACAACGGCATTGCCGCAGGCCAGCGCCGGGCCCACATGCCACAGCGGCATCATGGCCGGAAAGTTGAACGGCATGATCGACGCCACGACGCCAAGCGGCTGGCGCATGGAATACATGTCGATGCCGGGGCCTGCGTCATCGGTA
>JANSYB010000117.1 GCA_024742655.1 Paracoccaceae bacterium
GGCGTTCAATTACAATGTGCGCAGCGATGATTTCTCGGCCGTCAACGCCTATTGGCATTGCGACAACATGTTCCGCACAATGCAGGCCTACGGCTTCAACGTGGCCAGCTATTTCGACGGCACCACCTTTCCGGTGCCGGTCGATCACCGCGCGCTGGGCAACACGGTCAACGCGCAGGCGCCGGGCACCACCTCGGGCGACGGGTTGCGCGAATTGCGCTTCGCGCTGCTGCAATCGGGGCAACCGGTGGGCATGGCCACCTCGAACCGGGTGGCCTGGCATGAATTCGGCCATGCGCTGCTGTGGGATAACGTGGGCAGCCCGAATTTCGGCTTTGCACATTCGGCCGGGGACGCGCTGGCCGCGATCCTGAACGATCCCGACACGCAAGAGCCCGACCGCTTCGACACCTTTCCCTGGGTGCAGGAGGCCACGCCCATCGGGCGCCGGCATGACCGCACGCCCGCCGGGGGCTGGGCGTGGTTCGGGCCCAACTGGAACACGCAGTATGGCGGCGAACAGGTGCTCAGTTCCACGCTGTTCCGGTTCTATCGCTCCATCGGGGGGGATGCGGGATGGCTGCCCACACGCACCCGCGCGGCCGAGACGAGCGCGTTTCTGATCTTCAAGAGCATCGGTATCCTGACCTCCACCACCCAGTTCCCCGAGGTCTATGTTCAGGCGTTGCAGACCGCCGACCAGACCACGACGGCCTTCAAGGGGATCGCGGGCGGTGCGTTGCACAAGGTGCTGCGCTGGTCGTTCGAGAAGCAGGGCCTGTTCCAGCCGGGCGCGGCGCCCGGACAGGGCAACACTGTCATGACCGAGGGCAATCCGCCCGAAGTCGATGTTTATATCGACGATGGCCGGGGCGGCGAATACCAGTACCTCGCCAATCACTGGTCCTGTCAGGACATGTGGGTGCGCCGCAACCCCGATGGCAATCTCGTGCATCAGCAGCCCATCGTGGGGGTAACCAACTACATGTATGTCCGCGTCAAGAACCGCGGCACGCAGACGGCCCATAACGTGCGGGTGGATGCCTATCACGCGCTGCCCGGCTCGGGTCTGGCTTTTCCCGATGACTGGACGCCTATGGCCACGGCGACATTGCCGGCCTCAGGACCCATCGCCTCGGGCGGCAGCACGATCGTGGGGCCCTTTGCCTTTGTGCCCACGCAGGTCGGGCATGAATGCCTGCTGGCGATTGCCAGTGCCGATGGTGACGCGGGCAACGACAACACGATCACCGGCACGATCCCGGAGAACCGCCTGGTGCCCTTCGACAACAATATCGGGCAGCGCAACGTGAACCCGGTCTTTCCCAGCCTGCGCTGGATCGTACGGCTGTTCCGTGAACACCTGCTGATCGTGCGTAACCCGTTCCGCGACGTGAAGGTGGCCCGGATCGAGGTCGAACTGCCGCGCTTCCTGCGCCGACTGGGCTGGGAGATGAAGGTGATCAGCGAAGGCGGCACCAAGTTCGAGATCGGCCCGCGAGAACGCCGCAAGGTCGTCCTGCAGATCGAGCCGGGCGAGGATTTCCGCCCCGAACTGGCCAAGCAGGCCATCGCCGAAGGGGATTCCGAGATCACCCTGCGCACCTTCATGGATGACGAGTTGATCGGCGGGATGAGCTACCCGCTCTCGTTTGACGCGGGCGAAGAGCGTGACCCCGACAAGCCGCGCGAGGACGATCCCGACCGGCCCATCGTTCTGGAACGCACCAGCATCGAGGAAATCCTGCGCATCCTGCGGGATCGCAAGCCCAAGCGGATCATCTTCGACATGCTGTATGACCGCGACGACGACGACCCGATTGCCTGACCGGGCTGAAACGCAAAACGGCGCCGCATTTCCGCGGCGCCGTTTCTTTTTTTCATGTGGCCGGTGTTATTCGGCCGGGCTGTCCTGCAGCAGGCCCAGCTTTTCGCGCAGACCGTCGCGATAGAGCGCCTTGGCCAGCGAGGCACACATCAGTCCCATCACCACCGTAAAGGGCAGGGCGCCGATGATCATCGCGTTGCGCAGGGCGTCCATCGGGTTGTTCTCACCCGCGGCCACCAGCAGCGTGCCGATAACCGCCGTCAGGATCAGGCCCCAGACGATCCGGTGCTTGATGCCCGTTTCCTGGCTGCCACCCGACATGATCGTGTTCATCACAAGGATGCCCGAGTCCGCCGAGGTGACCAGGAAGGTCATGATCAGCACCACGCACATGATGGTCAGCGCCGACAGCAACCCGCCATCCAGCATCTCGCCCATGGTCACGAACAGCTTGGCGGTGTTCGAGGCCCCGATGATGGTGCCTTCGGCAACGCCGCTGAGCTCGAGATCGATGGCCGTGCCGCCAAGGATGGTCATCCAGGCAAAGCGCACCAGCGAGGGTGCGATGACGCAGCCCACGATGAACTCGCGCACGGTCCGGCCCTTGGAAATCCGCGCAAGGAACAGCCCCACGAAGGGCGAGAACGCGATCCACCAGGCCCAGTAGAACGTGGTCCACCCGGCCTGCCAGCCGAATTGACGGCCCGGCTCACCCGCGGCATAGACCTGCTGCAGCACGTCATCGGGAAGCGCGGCCGCTTCACCTTCGAGACCCGATTTGAACCCGTCGAAGCTGCCCCAGGCGTTGGTCGCGCCGCTGCGCAGGGCATCGGCATAGGGCGCCGCGGCCTCTGGCAGGACGGCCGCGAACTCGGCCGCCGATTGCGGGCCGTAAGCGCCGAAGCTGAGCGACAGGAAGTTCAGGATATAGTCGATGAACGCCGATCCGTAGCTGGACATCGCAAAGGCGAAGGAGCCGAAGATCACGAAGGTCATCAGCAGGATGACCGACAGCACGAGGTTGAGGTTCGACAGGTATTTCACTCCGCGTCCCACACCGGAGACCGCCGAGATGATCGACAGGCCCATGATCACGACCAGGCCCGAAACAAGACCCACCTTGCCCGGGGCCGGTGCATCGCCCTCCATGTTCATCATCCATTCCATCCCGGTGATGGCATACATCCCGTCGACGAACTGGCTGACGCCGTACCCGATGGTCACCGACACGCCGAGAATGGTCGCAACCACGCCCAGCACGTCGACGACATGGCCGAAGATCCCGTTCAGCATCTTGCCGAAAAGCGGTGTCAGCGCCGAGCGGATCGTCAGCGGCATGTCCCGCGTGTAGGCGTAATAGGCGAGGCTCAGGCCCGTGACCACGTAGATGGCCCAGGCATGGAAGCCGTAATGCAGGAAGGTGTAGCGGAAGCCCGATTGCAGGGACGCCTCGGTATTGCCGGCGACCTCGCCGGCGACGACCAGCGGGTTGGACCCCCAAAGGCCAAGCGGTTCAGCCGTGGCAAACACCATCAGACCCACGCCGAGGCCTGCGCCGAACATCATCGAGAACCACGAAAAGTTGGAGAATTCCGGCTTCTGACCCGGGGTTCCCATCACGCGGGCGCCGGTTCTGGGCATCAGTGCGATGATGGCCAGGAAAAAGAAGAACAGCCCGGTGATCACGATGTAGAAGGTGTTGAAGCTTTCCAGAAGGCGCCAGTTCCAGCTGCCGAGCGTGGAATTCGCGTTGGCAGGCCAGACCAGTGCCCAGATCACCAGCGCGACCATGATGGATTTCGAGATCAGGGCAATCGGCAGGCTGTTGTCCTTGTAGAAGCCATGCGGTTGCGTCTTGATCTCAACATCCGTGAACGGAGGTTTGATACTCATGTCATGTCCCTGTTTATTTTCTCGTTTGGCCGACGCCCCGAAAGGCCCGGCAGGAAAAGGTCGCGGTGTCTTCCGCGGCCCCATCGCGCAAGTCTGTCAGCGCGGGACCGCGTCCTCGTGCATGAATCCGCCTTTCAATGTTGAAATTGCGACCTCGCTTGCAACTTAACATGACTCTTGAATTCAGGCTTTCGAAAAATTCTTCTGATAAATTCAGCTCTGTTGAATTTTTCGCCTGTGAAATGGCCCAAATCCACGTCGCTTACGCATTTGACGGCCCGCAGACCCGGCCCGTGGGGCGGGCTTTGCATGTGGCATTGTTTGCATCCGCCCGGCATTTCGCGTTAGCGTTGTGATACATGGGGCACCCTGCAGATCCGCTGCAGGACCCCGGAACCAGAAGCATGCGGCCGGATCCGGCCAAAGCAGACGGGTCCGGCACGATGTCACCTCGCCGCAACTGAGGGAGAGAATCGTGTTCAGAAAAATAATGACACCGGTCGATCTCGGCCATCTGGGCGATCTGCAAAAGGCCTTGCAGGTATCGGCTGATCTCGCGCGCCATTACGATGCCGAGGTCGTCTATGTCGGCGTCAGCGCCGCCGCACCCAGTGCAACCGCGCATAATCCGGCGGAATTCAAGGCCAAGCTGACCGCCCTTGCCAACGAACAGGCACAAACCCACGGCATAAAGACGAGTGCCGATCCCGTCGCCTGCCACGATCCGGCGAAGGATGTGGACGACGCGTTGCTCAAGGCGTCTCGCGACACCGGCGCCGACCTGGTTGTGATGGCCAGCCACATGCCGAGTGTCTTGGATTACATCTGGCCCTCGAACGGCGGGAAGATCGCGGAGCACGCCAAGTGCTCAGTCATGGTGGTGCGCGGCTGACACGCGCCCCGCAACAGGAAACGAAAGGAACAGGGAGGCCGGACATGGCCGAAGAAACGACAAACCAGGGGATCCCCGAGCCGGAAGGCCACTCGGATCTCATCGAGACCGATTACGAAATCGGGCAGGACAACATCGAAGCCAAAATCGGACCATTTGGTCTGGACATCCACAACCCGGTCTTTCTGATCTCGGGTCTGTCTGTTGTCCTGTTCGTTTTCTACTCGCTGGCATTGCCCGAACAGGCCGCATCGGCGTTCGAAACCGCAAAAAGTTACGTCATCACCACATTTGATTTCTTCTTCCTTAGTGCGGCGAATATTTTCGTTCTGTTTTGCCTGCTTTTGATCGTCACACCATACGGCAGCGTGCGGCTGGGCGGGGCAGATGCGAAACCCGATTATGGCTATATCGGCTGGTTTGCTATGCTGTTCGCCGCCGGTATGGGCATCGGCCTGCTGTTTTTCGGCGTCTCCGAGCCGATGAGCCACTTCTCGTCCTCTCTGGCTGGCACATCTGTCGGTGAAGGCGGCGTACGCACAGACTGGGCGCCAGCAGGAGCAGCAGGTGGCGACGAGGCCGCGGCGCAGCGGCTTGGGATGGCCGCGACCATCTTTCACTGGGGCCTTCACCCTTGGGCGATTTACGCGGTCGTTGCGTTGGCCCTGGCGCTTTTCTCCTACAACAAGGGGCTGCCTCTGACCTTGCGCTCGGCCTTTTATCCGATCTTCGGAGATCGCGTCTGGGGTTGGACGGGCCACATCATCGACACGCTGGCGGTGTTTGCCACGCTCTTTGGTCTTGCGACATCGCTTGGCTTCGGGGCGGAGCAGGCCGCATCGGGGCTGACCTTCCTTTTCGGGTCGGGCGATGCGGCCGAGGGCACGCGCTCTTTCCTGGGCATCACCTACGGCAACAGTGACGAAAGCGGGGTCGCGAACAATCCGGCGCTGCTCGTTTTACTGATCACCGGCATCACCGCGATCGCGCTGGTTTCTGTGGTGCGTGGCCTTGATGGAGGCGTGAAAGTGCTGTCGGAAATCAATATGGGGCTTGCGGCACTTCTGCTGCTGTTCGTGTTTTTCGTCGGCGGCCCGATCTTTCTGATCACGCTGTTCTTCGACAGCCTCGCGGCCTACTTCCAGAACATCTTCGCCTTGTCGAACCCGTTCGGTCGCGAAGACGTGAACTTCAGCCAGGGCTGGACCTCGTTCTACTGGGCGTGGTGGATCAGCTGGTCCCCCTTTGTGGGCATGTTCATCGCGCGTGTCAGCCGCGGGCGTACCGTGCGGGAATTCGTGATCTGCGTGCTGCTGATCCCGACCCTCGTTTGTGTGCTTTGGATGACCGTCTTTGGCGGCACTGCACTGAACCAGGTTGTCGCAGAAGGGTATGAAGGCGCCAAGAACGCGGCACTGGAACTCAAGCTGTTCTACATGCTGTCGCAATTGCCGCTGGCGACCATAACGTCGGTGGTCGGTATCATCCTCGTGGTTGTGTTCTTCGTGACCTCCTCGGACTCAGGCAGCCTGGTGATCGACACGATCACGGCAGGCGGCAAGGTTGATGCGCCGGTGTCGCAACGTGTGTTCTGGTGCGTATTTGAAGGGGCGGTCGCAATCGTGCTGCTGATCGGGGGCGGGCTGGCTTCACTGCAGGCTGCGGTGATTGCCACCGGTCTGCCCTTCACGCTGGTGCTGCTTTTGATGTGCTTTGCCATCTGGAAGGGGCTTGTCAGCGAAAGGCGCGCCTGACGCCGGCAACACTTTACCCGAAGACAGGCCGCCCGGGGTGTTGCAGCCCGGGCGGCTTTGCTGTTTTGTGACGTGCGCAGCAGCCACGGTGAGAGCGAAGATGCAGTTGGATACAGAGTTCGTGCGGGCGCAGTTCCCGGCCTTTTCGGAGCCAAACCTGCAGGGTCAGTCCTTTTTCGAGAACGCGGGCGGGTCCTATGCCTGCGGGGCGGTCATCGACCGGCTGGAACGCTATTACCGGCAACGCAAGGTACAGCCCTGTGCCCCCTACGAGGCCAGCCGGTTGGCGGGCGAGGAAATGGACGAGGCGCGTGAACGGCTGTCGGCCATGCTGGGCGTGGCGCAGGACGAGTTGAGCTTCGGCCCGTCCACCACGCAGAACACCTA
>JANSYB010000287.1 GCA_024742655.1 Paracoccaceae bacterium
CACCTGTCAGATCGAAAATAACGGCATCAACGCCCTTCATGATGCCGGACGCATAAGCGTCATTGCGAAATTCCGGCAGGATGACGGTATCGATAATCCGCTTCATCGGCGCGTTTTTCGTGCTGCCATAGCCTGAACCGACCTCAAGCCGCATTTCACGATCAAACCGCGAGATCAGCATCATCACGCCGTCGTCTTTACGAGAGTCTCCCACACCCCAGGAATTGAAGAGTCCCGTCGCAAAGGGCTCTATGGCACCGACATAGCCGTAACTGGACATCAGCTCGATGGTCACGACGGTAAACTCGATCCCGTGTGTTTCACGCAGAGCCTTCAGCTTTGCGCGAACCGCTTCCTCCTCGCTGGTGGACAAAAGATCAGCGAAATCGTTGACGTAAAGCTCTTTGTAAGCGGGAAAGTCCTGCGCCTGCGCGATCAGCGGCGCGACGATTAGGAAAAGGGACAAAAGAATGCGTTTCATGAAAACCAAAGGGCCCCTGACGGGGCCCTCATCTTATCCGGTGTTGGAAGAAACCCCGACCTGTGCAGGTCGAAGAATTCTATCGTGGAGCATGAACCCCTGCGCGGAAACCTGAATGATCTCACCCGCCTTTGTTCCTGGTACGGGCGCCTCGAACATGGCTTCATGATGCTGCGGATCGAACTTGTCGCCGACTTGCGGATCTATCACCCGAATGCCGTGCTTGGTAAAAACATTCAGCAGTTCGCGCATCGTCAATTCGACACCCTCGATCAGGGCAGACGCGGCTTTGCGCTGTTCGTCCGTGGCCGACTCCACCGCGCGTTTCATGTTGTCGAACACCGGCAGCATGTCGCGTGCGAATTTGGAGCCCCCGTAATTCTCGGCCTCCATACGGTCCTTCTGCGCCCGCTTGCGCGCGTTCTCGGCATCCGCAAGGGCTCGCATGAACTTGTCCTGCAGCGCATCCCGCTCGGCACGCAGATCTTCGATTTCCGCTTCGGGCGACGGCGGGGCGTCATCTTCCTGTCTGACGGCCTGCTCTTCGGCTTCGGCCTGTTCGACGTCGTCAAGAAACGGTTCTTCTTTCGGCTCTGCCATTTTTCACCTCTAGCTGCGATCGGCGATCAACTTGCCAACAAGCTGCGCTGTGTAATCCACGATCGGCACAATTCGTCCGTAGTTGAGGCGCGTCGGCCCGATTACACCGACAGCACCGATAATCTTCCGGTCCGAGTTCATATATGGAGAGACCACCAAAGAGGAACCCGAAAGTGAGAAAAGTTTGTTCTCCGAACCAATAAAAATGCGAACGCCCTCTCCCTCATCCGCAAGATCTAGAAACTCGGCGATATCACGCTTGCGTTCCAGATCATCGAATAAGGTCCGGATGCGGTCCAGATCCTCTTCCTCGGTATCAGAGTTGAGAAGGTTTGAGCGCCCACGCACGATCAGGCGTTCGTAGCTTTCATTGTCCCCATCATCCCAAAGCGCAAGTCCGCTCTCGACAAGCTGATGGGCCAATTGATCGATCTCTCGTCGGCGGCTCTCGATCTCGCGCGAAATCACCGAGCGAACATCCGACAGGGTCTTGCCCTCGATCAGGGCATTCAGAAAATTCGCGGCTTCCCGCATGGAACTGGGTGTCTGGCCGGGCGGCGGATGAAAGATCCTGTTTTCGACATGCCCATCCGCAAAGACCAGAACCACAAGCGCACGATCATGTCCCAGACCGACAAATTCGATATGCTTAATCGGGGCCTCGTGCTTGGGCGCCAGAACAAGCGATGCGCCCTGCGTCACACCTGAAAGCGCCGAACCGATACGATCAAGCGCACCGGACACGTCATCCGAATTGCTGCCCAATGTGGCGTCGATCATCTGGCGATCCGTCGATTCCAGGTCTCCGATCTCAAGCAAGCCGTCAACAAACATGCGCAGGCCATGTTGCGTCGGTACGCGGCCGGCCGAAATATGCGGGCTGCCCAGAAGGCCAAGATACTCCAGATCCTGCATCACGTTGCGAATCGTGGCTGCACTGACTTTCTCGGTCATGTCGCGTGTCAGGGTCCGGGAGCCCACGGGATCGCCAGTCGCCAGGTAGGTCTCGACAACACGCCGAAACACCTCGCGCGAGCGATCGTTCATTTCACTCAGGATGTTCGCAGCGTCATTCATGGTTGTTCTGTGTCCCGTGAGGCACCATTAAAAACGGCCTGTGAAAAAGGTCAATCGGGGTTGCTATCACTCCGTGGTCGCCTGTATCCCAAGGCCGAACAGAAAGGGAGTTCCTGTATGCGTCCTTCGGGAAGAGATTTAAGCGAAATGCGCCCGGTTTCAATCGAAACAGGTGTCACGAAACACGCAGAGGGCTCTTGCATGATTCGCATCGGCGATACGCATGTGTTGTGTACCGCGACACTTGAAGATCGCGTTCCGCCCTTCATCAAGGGGTCCGGTCTTGGTTGGGTGACCGCCGAATACGGGATGCTGCCTCGCTCCACCACCAGCCGGATGCGCCGCGAAGCGACAGCGGGCAAGCAGGGTGGCCGAACCGTTGAAATTCAACGTCTCATCGGGCGCAGCCTGCGCGCCGGCGTCGATCGTGTCGCCCTTGGGGAGCGCCAGATCACGATCGACTGCGACGTGATACAGGCCGACGGCGGAACGCGTTGTGCGTCGATCACCGGCGGTTGGGTTGCGCTGCGGCTTGCGGTCAACAAGCTGATCAAGGCAGGCGACATCATTTCTGATCCTTTGGTTGATCCTGTCGCGGCAGTCAGTTGCGGTGTCTATGCCGGACAACCGGTTCTTGACCTGGATTATCCCGAGGACAGCGAAGCCGGGGTGGATGGCAATTTCATCATGACCGGCTCCGGTCAGCTGATCGAGGTTCAGATGAGCGCCGAAGGCGCGACGTTCTCACGTACGCAGATGGATCAGCTGATGGATCTTGCCGAACAGGGCGTCGGTGAGCTTGTTGCCGCGCAACAGGAAGCCGCCAGTGCGTAAGTTTTCTGGCGACACTCTTCTGGTGGCGACCCACAACGCCGGCAAACTTGAGGAGATCGCCGCATTGCTGTCGCCCTACGGCGTTCGCGTTGTCGGGGCGGCCGACAAGGGTCTGGCCGAACCCGAAGAGACAGAGACAAGCTTTGTCGGGAATGCCCGGATCAAGGCACATGCAGCCGCAAAGGAAACCGGGCTGCCGGCACTGGCCGACGATAGCGGGCTTGAGATCGAGGCGCTGAACGGTCAACCCGGCGTATATACCGCCGATTGGGCGGAAACAGAGACGGGTCGCGATTTCGTCATGGCAATGACCAAGGCGCATGACAGGCTTGTGAACTCAGGTGCGCCGCAACCTTGGGCAGCGCGCTTTTGCTGTACGCTGGTTCTGGCTTGGCCCGATGGCCATGATGAGGTTTTTCCCGGATCGATCAGCGGGCGGATCACATGGCCGATGCGCGGGGATCAGGGGCATGGGTATGATCCCATCTTTCAACCGGATGGGTTTCAACAAACCTTTGCCGAGATGGATCGTTGGGAAAAGAACCGGATGAGCCATCGCGCGGACGCGTTCAAAAAACTTGTTGCGGGCTGCTTTGACTGACGATTGGCAAGCCGGTGGCTTTGGGCTGTACCTGCATTGGCCCTATTGCGAATCCAAATGCCCTTATTGTGATTTCAACAGTCACGTTGCACGCGAAATCGATCAATCCCGGTGGAAAGCGGCCTACCTGTCCGAAATCGATCGGTATGCCGAAATGTTGCCGGGACGTGTTCTGACATCAGTATTTTTCGGCGGCGGCACGCCCAGTCTGATGGATCCCGATCTGGTGGCGGCGATACTTGATCGAATCCGATCCCGCTGGCCCGTCTCCAACAGTCTGGAAACAACGCTCGAGGCAAATCCTGGCTCTGTCGAGGCAGGCCGCTTCGCCAGCTATGCCGAAGCAGGTGTAAACCGGATATCGATGGGTATTCAGGCGCTCAATGATGCTGATTTGAAGCGGCTTGGCCGCGTACATACCGTCGCCGAGGCAAAGCAAGCATTTGAAATAGCAAGGAAAAAATTTGACCGCGTCAGTTTCGATCTCATCTATGCCCGGCAGGATCAATCGCCTCAATCGTGGCGGACGGAGTTGTCCGAGGCGCTTTCCATGGCAGTGGATCATTTGTCTCTCTATCAACTGACAATCGAACCCGGAACGGCCTTTGGCGAACGATACGCAAAGGGCGGGCTGAAGGGCCTGCCCGAAGACGATACCGCCGCAGAGATGTACGACACCACGCAAGAGGTCTGCACAGCCGCAGGATTTGAGGCTTATGAAGTGTCTAACCATGCCAAATCGGGTGCCGAATCCCGGCACAACCTCGTTTACTGGCGCTATGGTGACTATGTTGGAATAGGCCCCGGCGCGCACGGACGCATCACAATGAACGGCCAGCGATATGAAACGGAAGCCTGGTCAAACCCTGACAAGTGGTTGACCGGTTCGGCAGTGTCCCAAACCGAAAAGACCCGATCACCCGTAACACAAGATGACCAGGCGGCAGAGTTTCTCTTGATGGGATTGCGCCTGTC
>JANSYB010000519.1 GCA_024742655.1 Paracoccaceae bacterium
CCGCGGCATCGCGCACCGGCAAAACGATTTCGGACCGTGTGGAACTGGCGCAGGCGATATGCCCCGGAAAGGCGTCGACATCATCGACGATCTGCACCTCGCCGGTGCGGGCCGCGGCCCCGCACACCCCGCGGTGAAACGAGATCACAAGGCACCCATGCCCGCCCTGGTAGGGCCCGATCTTCAGCAACTCCGGCCCCGTCACACGGTAGAACCCCGTCCAGTCGAAGCGCGCGTCGGCATGGTGCAGCTCGCACACGACCGTGGCCATCAGCGCCACCTCGTCGGTCTCACCCTCGGTCAGCGCCGCGATCGTGCGGGACAGATCATCGTAATTCGCCCGCAAACCGGTCATTCCCGCTCGATGGCGATGGCCGTGCCTTCGCCACCCCCGATGCAGATCGCCGCGACACCGCGCTTCAGACCGCGCGTTTCCAGCGCATTGAGCAGGGTCACCATGATTCTGGCCCCGCTGGCGCCAATCGGGTGGCCCAGGGCACAGGCCCCGCCATTCACGTTCACCTTCTCCCGCGGCAGGCCCATTTCATGCATGAACGCCATGGGCACGACGGCGAACGCCTCATTGACCTCCCAAAGGTCCACGTCGCCCTTCTCCCAGCCGATGGCGGACAGCAACTTTTGCGCCGCCGGCACGGGTGCCGTGGTGAACCAGCCGGGCGCCTGTGCATGGCTGGCATGGCCAAGGATGCGGGCGCGAATGTTCAGACCATTCTTCTTCGCCGCTTCGCGCGAGGCCAGAACCAGCGCCGCCGCGCCGTCGCTGATGGAACTGGAATTCGCCGGGGTGACCGTGCCGTCCTTGCGAAAGGCGGGCTTGAGCTGTGGTATCTTCTCGGGCCGTGCCTTGCCGGGTTGCTCATCCTCGGTGAGGGTGATCTCGCCCTTGCGGGTGCTGATCGTGACCGGCGTGATTTCGCGCTCGAACGATCCATCCTTCTGCGCGCGCAACGCCCCTTCGAGCGAGCCGATGGCATAGGCATCCTGTGCCTCGCGGGTGAACTGGAATTTCTCGGCGCAATCCTCGGCAAAGGTCCCCATCAGGCGGCCCTTGTCATAGGCATCCTCCAACCCGTCGAGGAACATGTGATCCTTGACCTCGGCATGGCCCAGTCGCGCGCCACCACGCATCTTGGGCAGGAGGTAGGGCGCGTTGGACATGCTTTCCATGCCACCCGCGATCATCGTGTCGGCATGGCCAAGGGCGATCTGGTCGAATCCCATCATCGCGGCCTTCATGCCTGATCCGCACATCTTGTTCAGGGTCGTGGCGGGCACCTCTTCGCCAAGCCCGCCCAGAAACCCGGCCTGCCGTGCGGGCGCCTGACCCTGCCCGGCCGGCAGGACGCATCCCATCAGGACCTCGTCCACCGTATCGGCACCTGCATCGTTGAGGGCGGCGCGGATGGCCGCGCCCCCAAGAACGGGCGCCTCGACACCATCGAAGTCACCTTGGAATCCCCCCATGGGCGTGCGGGCCGCACCCGCGATGACGACATGCTTCATTCTCTCGCTCCTCAAGAATTCGGTTCCATGCATACCGGATGGTAAGATTTGAGGTCTAGCCTGCTTCCAAACCACACGTCTTTCGGAGGCATCATGGACCTGAGCAGCACCAATCACAACGGCATCAACGTCATCACCGTCGGCGTTCCGCGCATCGACGCGGCCTCGGCCATCCAGTTCAAGGATGCCATGCGCACCGCCACGTCGACAGGGCCGGATCACATCGTCCTTGATCTGTCCGGTGTGACTTTCGTCGACTCCAGCGGGCTCGGGGCGATCGTGGCCTCGATGAAGCAACTAAGCGATGCCCGCCGTCTCGACCTTGCCGGACTGACACCTGATGTCGCCAAGGTCTTCCGTCTGACCCGAATGGATTCGATCTTCGTGATTCACGACACCGTCGAGTGCGTGTTTGGTCGAGCTGCAGGCTGAAGCCGCACCGTTGTCTCAGGTGGTGCAGTTCGTGACACGATCAGATGGCAAGGACGGGTTCTGCATTTCGACGACAGCGGCGGAAATCTCCGTTCGAGAAGCCCTGATCGAAAGCCGCAGAATGCTTTCCGAGATGGGCATTGATCCCGAGGCTCTGGGAACGCTTGAACTCATACTGGCCGAAGCCCTGAACAATATCGCCGAACATGCCTATGCCGGATTGGAGCCGGGACCGCTTGTGATCGACATGCAGCGGCGGGCCGACACCCTGAACATTCACCTGCGTGACAAGGGCCGTCCCATGCCCGGCGACACGCTGCCGAAAGGCCGCCTGCCTGATTCGAGCGGGACACGCGGGACCCTGCCCGAAGGTGGGTTTGGCTGGTTTCTGATCCGCGACCTGACCGATTCCATCACCTACCGGCGCGACAAAGGCGAGAACCACCTGCATCTCGTGGTCTCACTCAACCTTTGCGCGCAGTGATTTGCCAAAAGACACCGTATAGCCTCATTCGTTACAAAAATACGCCCGAAAGAAAGGCGATACCTGTCCTTGTAGCTGCATATGGCTTCCCTCGGCGCCGCGTTTAACAGCCCCCACCCAGTGCGCGGCGTCGAGGTTCTACCCCCCCTCCCGACATCCCCGGATTGGCAATTGCGACGCGAGCGTCTAAAGCGGTGCGCATTCGATCTGATCGACATTGTCGCTTGGAA
>JANSYB010000143.1 GCA_024742655.1 Paracoccaceae bacterium
ACGAAGCCTTCCATCTCCTTCAGATGGCTGTCGCGACCGAGCCAGAGCGTCTCGAACGCTTCGGCATTTACGGGGCGGACCGCGAAGCGGTTCATGGCAATATACATTGGTGTCTCCTTCTCCTGGTGAAATTCAACCCGCTCGGCGGGCCATATGGGGCAACAGGTAGGTCGCGGGTGCTGGTGGGGCGGCATTCACGCGCAACGCGCAGCCATAGGCCCTGCTCAGCATCGTATCGCTAAGCACGGCCTCGGGGGGGCCAGAGGCGATGCAAGTACCCTCCGACAGCAGGATGACCTTTTGCGCATACAGCGCGGTCAGATTCAGGTCGTGCATCACCGCGATGACACCTCCGCCCCTGAGGGTGTAGTCCGACATCAGGTCCATCACCTCAAGCTGGTGGCCGATGTCGAGGCTCGAGACAGGTTCGTCGAGAAACAGCCAGCGTGGGCCGTCGTCGCTGACGGGCTCCCAGGCCTGACAAAGCACACGGGCAAGCTGCGTACGCTGCTGTTCGCCGCCCGACAGTTCCTGGTAGAAACGCCCCCCGAAACCGGCAAGACCCACGCGGGCCAACGCCTCGGAGGCGCGGGTGTCGGGGGCGGCCGTCGCACCCGACATCAGGCCAAGCCGCACGATCTCGAGCACTGTGAAGGGAAAGGCGATCCGGCTGGCCTGCGGCAGCACGGCACGTCGGCTGGCAAGCTTCCAGCCCGGAAGGCTCGAGATGTCTGTGCCGTCCAGCCGGACCGAGCCTTGATAGGGCAGATCCTGCGTCATCGCGCGCAGGAGCGTCGTCTTGCCCGAGCCGTTCGGCCCCACGATGACCGTCACCTGGCCCGGCTCGGCCTGCAGCGATACGCCCTTCAGGACCGACGCACCTGCGAGACTGACATGGATATGCTCGACGGTCAGCATGGCGATCAAAGATCCAGAAGGCTGCGGTTGCGCAGCAATATCCAAAGGAAGAACGGCCCGCCCAATGTCGCTGTGACGATCCCGATGGGCAGCTCAGCCGGCGCGATGATGGTGCGCGAGATCATGTCGGCCGCGATCAGGAGCGTCGCACCCAGCAGTGCTGCACAGGGCAACAGATAGCGGTGATCCGGCCCGATCAGGATGCGCAAAAGATGCGGGACCACGATACCGACGAAACCGATCCCGCCCGAGACCGCAACCGCCGCGCCCGTGGCGGCGGCCACAGTGAGGATGGAGATATTTTTCATGCGCTGCACCGGAATGCCCAGATGATTTGCCGGACTTTCGCCCAGGGCAAGCGCATTCAGTGACCGCGCCAGAAAGGGTGTCGTGGCGAGCGCCAGTAGGATCAGCGGGCCCGCGATGAAGACCTTGTCCCACGTTGCGCCAGCCAGCGAACCGAGGCCCCAGAAGGTCAGATCGCGGAGCTGCGCGTCATCGGCCATGTAGATCAGGATGCCGGAAATCGCGCCTGCCAGCGCACCGAGCGCGATCCCGCCCAGCAACATGACCGCAACAGAGGTGCGTCCCCTGTGCGTCGAAAGGCGATAGAGCAGAAGCGTCGTCGCCCAGCCGCCGAAAAACGCCGCCAGAGGTACAAGGTAGTAGCTTAGCGCGTCTTGTAGCGCGAAGGGCAAGAGACTGCCCAGAACGATGGCCGTGATCGCACCGAGCCCCGCGCCGGCACCGACGCCGACCAGCCCGGGATCCGCCAGTGGATTGCGAAAAAGGCCCTGCATCACGGCGCCCGAAACGGCCAGTGCCGCACCAACGGCGACGCCAAGCGCCAGACGTGGCAGACGGATGTCAAAAAGGACCACTGCCTCGCGGGTTCCGATCTCCTCGCCGCGGATCGTTTGCGCGAGGGCTGTCCACAGGCTCGTGCCCGAAGCCCCGATCCCCAGAGACACGATCGCGGTCACGGCAAGCAGCGCGGCCAGACCGAGCAGGGTCCGACGCGCAAGCGCCTGCCGGTCGCCCGTCGTTTGGTGCGCCGGATCAGGTCCAGTTGCCTCGACCACCGCCATCCGGATCACCCCTGCGTCCGCTGGAACGCATCGCTGAGCGCTTTGACCGCCGACGGCGTGCGCGGTCCAAACCCGAGTAATAGGAGCCCCGGCTGGCGCACGATCGCACCGGTTTCCGCCGCGCGGGTCCGGCCCAGGACCGGATGCGCGCGGATCTCGGCGTCGTTCGCGGCGTGATCGCCCGAGCGGTCCATCATCAGGATAACGTCAGGATCGGCCACAAGCACGGCTTCATCGCTGACCTGGCTGTACCCGTCGAACCCCTGCATGGCGTTGACGCCACCCGCGAGAGCGATGATGCCCTCGGCCGCCGTGCCACTGCCACTTGCCATGATCCGCCCGCCCTCCATCGAAAGGATGAACAGAACGCGTGGCGGTGCCTCCGTCCGACCCGAGGCCACCGCCTCCGCCAGTGACACATCGACCTGCGCGGCCAGCAGCGCCCCCTTCTCCGGCACATCGAGGGCCTCTGCCACGATCGTGATCTTCCGCAATATCGCCTCGGCGTCGTAACCTTCGGGCACGATGACGAGGGGTATTTCGGCCTCGTGCAGAACCCCTATGGCCTCGGGCGGGCCACTGCCTTCGATGGCGAGGATCAGGTCGGGATTGACGGATAGTACCCCCTCGGGCGAAAGCGCACGGACATAACCGACATCGGGAAGCGTACTGGCCTCGGGCGGGTAACTCGACGTGCTGTCGCGCGCGACAAGCCTGTCGCCCTGCCCCAGCGCATAGACGATTTCCGTGACGGCCCCTCCCAGAGCAAGGACCCGGTCCGCGCCGTCGGCAACCGCAGGTGATCCTGTGAACAATACGAGTATCGTTGCGATGGCACCGCGCAAGCGGCCAACCTTGCCAGGGATGAAAGTCGCATTCTCAGCCAAATGAGCCATGATGTCCGATCCAATCTCTGAAGATCGCTCTGCATGAGGCTGGCTGTGCCGATGGATTCGGATTGACTGGCCGCGGAAGCATATTTTCCGATACTTTTACTCAGGTTTAGGTTGCCGCGCAAGCGGGTCGTATACAGGTTGGTACAATCTGCCCACACGACACGGGTCACTCATGATTTTCGAAAGTTGACATTCCCGACGAATTTAATCAACATTTTGCTGCCAGCACACTTGTCGCCAGCCCCAATCATTCGAAACCACAACAAAAGAATGTGCAGCAATCGCGCGATCCCTGTCGCTATGCAGCAGACTTCTGATCTGCAATCCGCGCATTCCGGGAGTAAATCGTGCCACCGCGACAACGAGAGGCCAAAGAAATGAAAATCGACAAAGCCATAGAGGCCGCGGAACGCATTAGCGAATCCTCACCGCTCTATGACGCCCGCGAGCTATTGAAGTGCGGCGATACAGCGAGGATCATACTGAATGATCAGGTCTACACGCTGCGTCTGACCCGGTCCGGCAAGCTGATCCTGACGAAATGAACGCGCGCGCATCCTTGTCTGATCACGCGCTCACAGGACGAGCCTGCGGTTGTGAACTCCTCAACACCGCCTTCTGCGATGGCTTGGGCGACCCCGGCATGCTTGAACAGACGCTCGATCGACTTGCACTGTCACTTGGGACAAATGTGGTGCCCCAATACTAGGGTGAGTTGAACGAAGCGACACGTCCATGATCCAAGCGCCTGTAGACGCGAGTGCACTTTGGCCCCGCCATGCCAAAGCATAATGGGGCACGTTGTCCGGTTCGACCAACGATCAGACAAACAGGAACGTATCGACAGCGGCGTCCAGTTCGGCCCCTCCGCCCGGGTTGGACACGAGATCCACGATCCGCTGATCCTGATCAGGGCCGGTGTCGACCATATCGAAGGCGGTTGCCTCGGTGGCATGGTTGTTGAGCAGGTATTCGGCGAGCGCATCCTGCTCTGTGCCATTGTCGGCAAAAGTCGCACCACCGGTCTTTATGCCTTCCTCTTCCAGAGAGACGAAGTCGAAGGATTCCGGGAAGGGATAGCCGTCACCGCCCCCGATGAAATTTCCACCTTCGTCGAAACGCGGTGCTGCAAGAAAGCCCAGCGTCACAACGCCGTATTCCTGACCGGGGTTTACGATTTCCCCGTCATCGACCAGGACGGCGCGCATTTCGCCGGTATCGGGATCGACGAAGGCCGCGTCGTCGATCCGTGAACCGACAGGCGCGTCGGGATCGAAACTGAACTCGATGCCGGCGACCTGAATGAACTGCCCCGCGACGTTGGGCAAAGCGCCGATACCGTGTTCGAGCAGCGCCACGATTTCCGAAGCGCTCAGTTCGCCGACGACAAGGTCATTGTTGAAGGCCAGCGTCGTCTGGATGTTGTTCTGGCTGATCCCGCCTTCGGGCCGGACCACGGTCCCGTCGGCATCGAGGATTTCCTCGTTGACGGTGCGGATCGGCTCGGTGCCGCCGGGCGGTACGACCGTCTGCCCGATAGAGGCGCGGATACCGCCGCCGTTCTTTATCGAAACCCACACGTCGACCTCGGACTGAACGTCATTGGCGTATTCGAGATTGGCATCCGCTGTCAGGTTTCCGAGATTCGTTTCCTGCGTCCGCACGCCATCGGGATCGCTCGGTTCACCACTGCCCGAGCGATTGCCGTTCAGAAAGACATTCGAAATGCCGAAGACGTTGCCTTCCGTTTCCAGGATCTGTTCCTGGATCGCATCGGCGATGGCCTGGATTTCCGGATCGATCAGGCCCTCAGCGTCAAGATCCGTCACACCCTGCTCATCTGTGGCAAAGGCGCCCGAGACATTCGGGTCGTAGCTGTCGGCTATCACGTTGCCGTAGGCGTCGAAGTCAATGACGAGGCGTCCGACATATTGGTAGCTGCCATCGGTGTTCACGACCGCAGTGGTGGTGCCGCCGGCGTTCTCGATAAAGGCGGGATACCCACCCTGATCGCTGTCCCCGTCGCGTGGACGGTCATTCTCGTCGAAAAGACGAGTGTTGGAGCCGCCAGCGACGATGATGTCAACGTCTTCAAGCCGCTCGGCCAGTGCGAACTCGATCTCGATCTGCTGCATGTGAGCCAGCACGATGACCTTGTCCATCGTGGGGTTTGCGGCCAGAAGTGCATCCACCTCGGCCTGGATTTCGGCGGCCAGCGCGTCGAGTTCCATCTCGGTCGGCATCGGGCCTTGCCACAGCGGCGCGATCCCCACGTCGCCCAGCGAAGAAATGGAGGCCAGCGTGGGTGTGGTAGCCCCGATGACGCCGAACAATTCGCCGTCCTGCTCGATCACGGTCGAGGAGGTGACGGCATTGCCCTGCGGCGCCTGGCCACCTTCGACGGCCAACGGCGAGAGGTTTGCATCGGTGCTGAAATCGAGGTTGGTCGACAGGTAAGGAAAAAGGGTACCGGTGAAATCCAGCCCGTCCAGTGCGGTGCCGGACAACGCCGAGAAGTCGCCTGCGGCGTCGCCCGAGATCAGCCCTGCCAGTTCTGCCGTGCCGAAGTCGAACTCGTGGTTGCCGAGCGTGACCGCCTGAACGCCCAACTCGTTCTGGATCTGGATGTCGGCAATGCCCGACGATCCGAATACGTCCGCTGAGGCATCGTAGAAAAGACCGGGTATGAAGGCATCGCCGGATGACAGCGTCAGCGTGGCATCCGCGCCGACATCCTCATCGCGAAGAGCGTTGAGAACAGCCGACAGGTTGGGTGCATCCACAACGGCGGCGGCGCCGGCTTCCTGGTCGGTGAAATGCAGCAGGTTGAGGGTGAAGGTGTCGTTACGATCGAGCACTTCGATCTCGACCTTGGCTTCCTCGCTTTCAGTGACGCCGTCCGAGACGCGATAGCTGAAGCTGAGATCATCGGCCCAGCGGAAGGCCTTGACGTCCACCGTGCCGTCCCGGTTGATCTTGACGAAACCCTCGACGCATCCGGTGTCTTCGTCTCGCAGCAGGAAAAACTTGCGGCGCCCGACATTCTGACCGTTGATCTCGGAAATGAAGAGATCCCCGGCATCGCCATCCTCACCGGGCAGATCGTTGGCCAGCAGGTCAAGCTCGAACGGGCGGCGCCCCACGACGCGCTCGACATCGTCATTGGCGAGCGGCGCATCGGCCGGGCCTTCACCTTTGTCGTCGTGCATGTCGCGCCACGTCCAGTGATCTTTGTCGCGCATATCGCGCCACGACCACTGGTTGTTGGAAATGTTGAACTTCGAGCCTTTGGAGAACGCAAAGCCGTTCCCCCAGGGCGTGCCAAAATTGTGTTTGAAAAACATTGGTGTCGTCCTCTCATGTGGCCAAAACCGCGCAGCAGCGGCGCGGTTCGAGCCGTCAGAGAGCCGCGCTTTCGTAACGCCGATGCAGCGGTTCCATCAATTTTTTGCGATAGATTTGCGACGCAACAGGACAGGCCGCAGCCGCG
>JANSYB010000454.1 GCA_024742655.1 Paracoccaceae bacterium
CGCGTGCTCAGGAAGGCCAGGTCCGATCCGTCATCGTGATCGAGCGGCCCGGCAGCGGCGAAGACCTGGATACAGTCATATTGCACGCCGGCCTCATCCGGGTCGAACCCGTGTTCCACCGCCACGTCCTGGATCGCGCGCAGCAACACGGTCGTGGTCACCGGCAGCTCGGCCAGTGCGGTGGGCAATCCGCCCATACCGCCCAGCCCACCCATCGCGGTGGTCAGCGCTCGGCTCCACCAGCCCGGGGTTTCGGTCAGCACCCCGCGCGAGCGGTGCGCGGCCTGCATCGAAAACTGCAACGCCTGTTCCGTCGTCTCGCCCAGACGGGTCCGGACGCCATCGGGCAGGCGCGCGAGCAGCGATTCCGCCTGTCCACCCACCATGTTGAGCACCTGTATTCCCACATTTCCCGCGCGCCTGTGCCGCAGGGCCAGGGCCTTGAGCCGTTCTTGCGTCACGGCAGGATCAATCGGGGCGTCGAGCAATTCCATGCCTTCAAGATCGGCGCTTTATGTCCGGGTTTCAAGCGTCACGTGTCACACGCCCCTTGATGCCATCCCAGGCGCCGGGCGTCAGCGCAATACCCAGGACGCGCTCGGGGTTGGTGGGCGGCGGCATATCCACGTCTTCAAGCCGCCGGAAAGCAAACCGCCCGTAGTAGGGCGCGTCCCCCACCAGCATGGCGCGCGACCACCCGGCCCCGGCCGCCCGCTCCAGCCCCTCACGGATCAGGTATCCCCCCAGCCCCTCACCCTGCCGCGTGGGGTGCACGGCGATGGGGCCCAGCAAGACCGCCCGATGCGCCCCCACCCGCACCGGCCAGAACCGGATCGCGCCGGCAAGAATACCGTCCGCGTCCCGCGCCACGAGGCACAGCTCCGGCACCGGCGGCACGTCGTCGCGCAAACGATAGGAGGACAGCGCCTCGCGCCCCGGTGCAAAGCACAGGTCGTAAAGCGCCTCGACCTCCCACCAGTCGTCCTTGGTTTCATGATGCAGCTCGTACACGCCGCGGTCCTCGATTTCAGGCTGGATAGTCGCGTAGCACGCAGGTACGCCTTGCACAAACAGATGAGGAGCCGACCCGCCATGTTCTATCGCCCCGAAGACGGCCACGGCCTGCCGCACAACCCGTTCAACGCCATCGTCTCGCCACGGCCCATCGGCTGGATCTCGACCCGGGCCGCCGATGGCAGCGAGAACCTCGCGCCCTATTCGTTTTTCAATGCGGTGGCCTATGTGCCGCCGCAGGTCATGTTCGCCTCTACCTCGGCCAAGCCCGACCGCGACGGCACCAAGGACAGCGTCGCCAATATCCGCGAAACCGGCGTCTTCTGTGTCAACATCGTCGAATACACCATGCGCGACGTGATGAACCGCAGTTCCGGCCCGTGGGATCGCGAGGTGGATGAATTCGCCGATGCCGGCATTGCGCGCGCGGACTGCGAAACCATCCCCTGTTCGCGCGTCGCCGGTGCCCCCGCGGCATTGGAATGCAAGCTGACGCAGATCGTGCAATTGCCCGGCGAGGCCAATTTCACCGTTTTCGGTGAGGTCATTGGCGTGCATATGCGCGACGATTGCCTCAAGGACGGGCTGTTCGATGTTCTGGCCTTCCACCCGCTGGCGCGCATGGGCTACCGCGATTACACCGTGGTGCGCGACACGTTCAGCCTGAACCGCCCCGGCGAGGAATAAGCCCCGGCAGGCCGGGCCACGTCACTTGCCGTAATAGTCGCGGAACCACGAAACAAATTGCGCGATCCCGTCGCGCACATCGGTTTGCGGGCGATAGCCGGTCAGGCTGTGCAACAGGCTGGCATCGGCCCAGGTGGCCGGCACGTCGCCCTTTTGCATGTCCATCATGTTGCGCTTTGCGGGAATGCCGATCACCTCTTCGAGCGCATCAACGAAATCCAGCAGGCGCACGGTTTTTGAATTGCCGATATTGACGACGCGGTAGGGGGCGACGGTCGACAGGCTGTCACCGTCCGCGATCTGACCGGGATCATCAGGGCGAACCGGAATGGCGTCCATCAGCAGGCGGATGCCGCGCACGAGGTCATCCACATAGGTGAAATCGCGGAACATATCGCCGTGATTGTAGATATCGATCGGGCGGCCATCGAAAATCGCATCGGTGAACTTGAACAGCGCCATGTCGGGCCGCCCCCACGGGCCGTAAACGGTGAAAAAGCGGAACATGGTCGTGGGCAGGTCCCACAGGTGGGCATAGGAATGACCCATCGCCTCTGTCGCCTTCTTGGTGGCGGCATAGATGGTCATCTGCGTATCGGCCTTCTGCGTCTCGCGATAGGGCATGTCGGTTTCGGCCCCGTAGACCGAACTGGTCGAGGCCATCAGCAGGTGGCGCACGGCATGGCGGCGCGCGCCCTCCATCACGTTGAAGGTGCCCACCACGTTGGCGTCGATATAGGCGCGCGGGTTTTCCAGGCTGTAGCGCACACCGGCCTGCGCGGCGAGATGAATGATAATATCCGGGCCGAACCCGTCGATGGCGGCATCCAGTGTGGCGGTATCCTCCAGCATGGCCTCGGTCGCGGTGAAGCCGGGGCTTTGATGCAGCATCTGGTGACGGCGCTGTTTGAGCGTGACATCATAATAGTCGGTCATGCCGTCGAAGCCGTGAACGGTCATGCCCTCGTCCAGCAGGCAGCGCGCAAGGTGATAGCCGATGAACCCAGCCGTTCCGGTGATGAAAACCCGTGTCATGCGCCCGTTCCCCGCCCCTGGCCGCGATCCTGCAGCCGATCCACACACCGTGAGCTGTCGCGCGACTGTTCCAGCGATAGCCGCTTGCGCCGGTTCGCACAAGCGGCCGGCGCTCAGGCACGTTGCGGGACAGGCCCTCCATGGCGCAGGTCGGGCGTGAACAGGACATGACAGCCCCGGCCCCGCGCCTTGGCGGCATAGAGCGCGATATCGGCATCTTCCATCATGCGCACGATATCCGGACGGTCGTAATCCCGGCTGAGCGTGGCACCGATGCTGCCCGAGATGCGGCATTCGCTGTCCTGAAAGGCGATCGGCCGCTCAAGCCGTTCGATCAGGCGAATGGCGATGTCCGACAGGCGTTCAGGGTCCGACAGCCGGGCAAGGATCAGCACGAACTCATCGCC
>JANSYB010000528.1 GCA_024742655.1 Paracoccaceae bacterium
ATACCGTTCTCGAAGCCCTGCTGGGCGCCGCCCTGCCCGACAGCGCGACGATCCTTGGCGATACCGGTGACACGGTCAACCTGACGGGCGATGCGATCGGTGGCTGGCAAACGGGCGACACGGTGCTTGACGATCAGGGCAATGACCTGACGGTCTACCAGTTCGTGAATTCAGCCACGGATGAGGTGCTGGCCACGCTGGCGATCGACGATAACGTGCAGGTGAACCTGCCCACGGCATGATCCCGGCTCAGGTCAGGACGCGGGCAACCTTTGCGGCGGTTTCGGCCCCGGACAGATCCGCACCGCCCACTGTCGCCCACAAGGACGGGTGACATGCCTCCCCGGCAAAGAAGATCCGGTCGCCGACCGGCTGTCGCAGAACGGCCCGCATTGGGTGCGCCCCCGGCACCGCCGAGGCGTAGCAACCCCGAAAGAGCGGGTCGGCCGTCCACATCGTGACCGCGCCCGCGACGTAATGTTTGTCCACGTCCGCGCCGATCAGGCTGCGCAGCTTGCCAAGCGCATAGTCCAGCGCCGCCGCCTCACCCGCGCGTTCCAGATCCCTGGCAAAAGAGCCGCCGACATCACAATAGGCCAGGCCCGTGCCGCTGGCATTGGTCAGAATGCCCATTCCCTCTTTCCCGTCCGCCACACGGTGGAGCACATACCCGTCTTCGCCCAAGTCGAAGATATCCTCGTCAAACTGCAGGGCGATGTGGTTGTAGTCCCCCATCGTGATGCCTTGTATGGCATCCTGCGTCTCCACCGGCAGCGGCGGGTCAAAGGCAAGGTCACCCCCTGCCAGTACCCCTGTCGATACTGTTAAAATGACTGCCTTGGCACGTATGGTCCCGCCAGGGGTGTCAATCTCGACCCCCTTGCCGGACCAAACAATGCGCGTGGCAGGTGTCTTCAAGTGTATGGGTAGGCCAGCGGCATAATCCGCCACCAACCGCCCGTATCCCTCGGCACAATACCAGTCATTGCTGTCAGCCGAGTTGTACCAATCCTTGCAGGAAAAATCCTCCATGTCCTTGCCCATTTCCCATGGGCCGATGCCGAACCACGCAGTCTTGTCCCAAGGCCCGTCGCCCGGGGCGACCGAGGCCGGTGAAACGTCCTGCCCCTTGCGTCCCGCCGTGGTGATGGCGCCGTAGACATCATCCCACGCCGACCACAGCGCGTCTTCCTGCTGCGCGGTCGCTGGGCCGTCATCGGCGTAGATGCCGTAGGTTTCCGGCGCCTCGTAAAACCGGTGACCACTGGTCTTGGCGCGATTGAAATAGGGGTTGCGCGTCTCGCTCTGAACCCAGTGCGCCCCATGATCGAAGGGAACGCCGAATGTCTCGTTTTCTGTCCAGGCACGGCCGCCCACATGCCCGCCCGCCTCGATCTGCACATAGCTGACGCCCTGTTCACGCAGGACATGCGCCGCCGCGATACCGGCCGCGCCTGCGCCCACGATCACCACGTCAGGATCGGACGGCACCGTCGCAGATGCCCCAGACACAGCCGGATACACCGCCCCTGCCCCGCACAAGGACATGAAATAGCGGCGATTGAGACCCAGGGACGATGTCTGGCGGCGTGACGTCATGGCAGCATTCCTCTATACTAACTCTACGGTGTAGGAATACGATTACTCTACGCCGTAGAGTTCGTCAAGCCCGGGAGTTCTGAATGGCCAAGCGAGGCAGTCTGTCACGCGAAAAAATCATCGCCGCCGCCATGATCCTTTTGGACCGTGACGGGGAAAAGGGATTCAGCATGCGCAAGCTGGCCGGTGAGATGGGCGTGGACCCGATGGCGCTCTACCATCATCACCGCAACCGCGACGCGCTCATGTTCGAAGTCATGCAAGCCCTTCTGGATCAGATGCCCCTGCCCGAATCGAGCGGCAACTGGGAGGATGACATTCGCGCCCTGTGCCGGTCGCTGCGCGCCCTGGCCCGGCGTCATCCGGGCGCGTTTCGCGTCTACGAACTGTATGACGACTGGGTGCCCGCCGAACAGCGAATGAACGAGGCCTTTCACGCCACGCTTTTGAACGCGGGATTCACCCCCGATCAGACGGTGCGCGCGGTACGGTTGATAATCGCCTATACCGAAGCGTTTGCCGTAGACGAGATCACCGGCTGGCTTGCGCCCTATGACGACGATGACCGGACTGCCCTTCGCGAAAGTCTGTCGGACAGCGAGCACCCGACACTGACAACGCTCTTCGACAAGATCACCACGATCGATATCGAGGCCGATTTCGACTTTGCGCTGGACGTCATGCTGGCCGGACTGCGCGCGCAAAAAGACTGACGCCTTCGCAACACGCCCGGTGATCGTGCGTGTTGGAACGCTTGCCCCCGGGTGGGGCTTCAAGCCACGGAACAAATACACCCCCGGCATTTTGCGGTGCCGGGGGTGTTCTGGTTTCAGAAGTTGAAGTCGTTGGTGTCGATGGTTCCGGTGAAATTCAGCAGGAGGATCGACGCGTCGGAGGTCTGGTCGCCGTCGAAGTCGAACTCCAGCGTGACGTCGGTTCCGACGATATCCGTTCGGATCTCGCCAACCGCCCCGCTGAACGCCGCCGCCCCGAGGAACGTGAAGTCGTCGATC
>JANSYB010000286.1 GCA_024742655.1 Paracoccaceae bacterium
CTGATCGTCAATTCGCGGTCCTCGGGGTCGTTGACGGGCAGGGCGCGCGTCCGGTCGGCCAGAAGGTCGATCCGGTCCGGCCCGACGCGGAACAGCCATGGTTGCGTGTTGTGGCTCGACGGTGCCCGCGTGGCATGGGCCAGAATGCGGTCAATCTTGGTGGGGTCGGTCATCGGGGCCTCCCTTGACTGTCTGGTACGTGTCGGGCCTCACGCCCGGGGGCCGACCGGGGCGAGGCGCGGGCAGCGCATGCGGTCAGACCGCCTTTTGCGCAGGACCATAGGCCGAGGCTGCGCAGAACGCGTGAACCTGTCCGTCGCGCTGAGACTACCGCAGGATGCGGGCCTGCGCCTTGCTCTGTGTCAAGTGTGCTCGGGGATCAGCCCGCCGGGTCCAGCGCGACCGCGACGAGACCCAGCTTGCGGGCCGCGGCCAGCGACAGGATGCCGGAATCAAGGCCCTGTGGCTTCTGATAGGCGCGGATCGCGGCACGGGTCAGCCCGTCAAGCTGCCCGTGGACCGGCCCGCGATAAAGGCCGCGCACCTTGAGGGCGCGCTGCACGGAGGCGTTGAATTCCGGGGTCAGATCAGCGGCGCAGGGGGTTTCGAACCACGTTTCGCGCCGTTCCTTGACGATGGCCTGACGGGTTTCGGTCTTGTAGATCGCCGGCGCGGCGATACTGCCATCGGCCAGGATCTCGGCCGGCTGCAGCATGATCTGTTCGGTTACCGTCTCGATCACCGCAGGGCTGACGTCCTTGCCCCAGCACGTTCCGGGATCCGCACCGGGCGGCGCGGTTTGCAGCATCTGCACCACCTCCGGTTCGGCCCCCCCGGTCAGGGGAACACCGCCGCCACACCCGGTCAGCAGGGCGCAGCCCAGAAGGCTCATCATCGTCACTCGTATCATCTGCTCGTGCCTCGAGGGGCTTGTTTTGCGGCACTCTACCCTGTTTTGGCGTTCCGGGGAAGGGCGCTGTCCTCCTCCAGCAACCGGTCGAGCAGGGGGGAGAGATCCTCGATCTGCTCGGCGATCACATGGACCACGCCGAACTGCCGCTGCACCCGGCCCGTCACCCGCAGCAGCCGCCCCGCGATCACCGCGCGGCGAAAGCGTTCGTAAAGCGTGCGCCAGACCACGATGTTCACCACACCGGTTTCATCCTCGAGCGTGAGGAAAATCACGCCCTTGGCCGTCCCGGGGCGCTGGCGCAGGATGACAAGGCCCGCCACGGTGACGCGCGCGCCCTCGGGGGGTTCGTGCAGGCGCGCGGCGACAAGGGCCGCGGGCGGGCGCGGCCATGTGGCGGGCAGGACGGGGGCAGGGCGGGTTGTCTGCATGGGAACAAAAATAGAACAAAGAGGATTTGTCGCAACTCTTTTCGCAAGGTGTCGCAATTGGGGCTGGCATGACCTACATCGCCCGGCTAGGAACCCGTGAAATCCAAGATGTGAGGGGAACCCGTTTCATGGCGAAGATCACCTATATCGAACATAATGGCACCAGGCACGAGGTCGAGGTGGCCAATGGCCTGACCGTGATGGAAGGCGCGCGCGACAACAACATCCCCGGCATCGAGGCCGATTGCGGTGGCGCCTGCGCCTGCTCGACCTGCCATGTCTACGTGGATCCGGCCTGGGTCGACAAGATCCCGGCCAAGGAAGACATGGAAGAGGACATGCTCGATTTCGCTTATGAACCCGACGCCGAGCGCTCGCGCCTGACCTGCCAGATCAAGGTGACCGACGCGCTGGATGGCCTCGTGGTGCAAATGCCCGAAAAACAGATCTGATGATGCCCGGCGGGGCGCCGCGTCGCCTGTCGCGCCTCTGGCCCGGTTGCGCCCGCGGCGCGTGGCTGGGGCTGTGCCTTTGGCTGGCGGCGCTGACGCCCGGCGCGACCCATGCGCAACAGATCGAAAGCGCCCGCTACGTCATGCCGACCGGGCATTACGCCCATGGCGTTCTGGGGGATGCCGTCGAGTATTCCGGCCTGAGGATCACGACATCAGACGGCGCGTCCTATCTTGTGCGCTTTCCCGAGGGCGGGCGTGTCTTCGAGGATATCGCCCCCCGGCTTTGGGATCTGACCGGCGATGGCCTGCCGGAAGTCGTCGTGATCGAAACCGATCCACCTGTCGGGGCCCAACTGGCGATTTACGGCCTGCGGGGCGAGGCGATCACCAAGATCGCCGCCACGCCGCATATCGGTCAAACCAACCGTTGGCTGGCGCCCGTCGGTGCCGCTGATCTCGACGGGGATGGTCATATCGAGATCGCTTATATCGACCGGCCCCACCTGGCGAAAACCCTGCGCATCTGGCGGTTCAGGGACGGACGGTTGACCCGGGTCGCCAATGCCGAAGGGCTGAGCAATCACCGCATCGGATGGGATCACATCCCTGGCGGCCTGCGCAGCTGTAGGCCGCGCCCCGCGTTGATCACCGCTGACGGAGGCTGGCAGGCCATCATGGCCAGCACCTTGCACAATGGGCGGATCACCACTTGGCAGATCGGCCGCTACACCGGTCCCGACAGCCTGAACGCCGCGCTCACCTGCCCCTGATCTTCTTCTGGCTGAAAGTATCCCGGGGAGCGCGAGGGGCAGCGCCCCTCGCACCGGTCGGATCGCATCAGCGATCCGAAACCGTTTACAGTGCGCGCCAGCCGATATCGCGACGGCAAAACCCTTCCGGCCAGTCGATCCGGTCCACCATCCCATAGGCCCGCCCGGCGGCCTCGGCGAGGCTCGCCCCGCGCGCGGTCACGTTCAGAACCCGGCCGCCCGTGGCCACGATCCGGCCGTCCCTCTCACCGGTCCCGGCATGGAACACCATGTGGAAACTGTCCTCGGGGCACTCCGCCAGCCCCCTGATCTCGCTGCCCTTTTCGTAAGCGCCCGGATATCCCGTCGCGGCCATGACCACGGTCATCGCATGATCGTCCGCCCAGTTGACGGCGCAGCCCGCCAGCCGCCCCTCGGCCGCGGCCTGCATCAGATCCAGCGCCTGCGCCCCCAGCCGCATCATCAGGACCTGACATTCCGGGTCGCCGAAACGCACGTTGTATTCCACCAGTCGCGGCTGGCCATCCTTGATCATCAGCCCCACGTAAAGGACCCCCTGGTAGGGCATGCCGCGCTCGGCCATCACCTTCAGCGTGGGGCGCACGATCTCTTCCAGCGCCTTTTCGGCCACCGCATCCGTCAGCACCGGCGCAGGCGAATAGGCGCCCATGCCGCCGGTATTGGGGCCGGTGTCGCCTTCGCCGACGCGCTTGTGATCCTGCGCGGTGCCGAAGGGCAGGGCCGTCTCGCCATCGCACAGCACGAAGAACGACGCCTCCTCACCCTCCATGAATTCCTCGATCACTACCTCGGCGCCCGCGTCCCCGAATTCGCCGCCGAACATGTCGTCGATGGCCGCCAGCGCCTGCTCGACGGTTTCGGCCACGATCACGCCCTTGCCCGCGGCCAGCCCGTCGGCCTTCACGACGATGGGCGCGCCCTGCGCGCGCACATACGCCCTGGCGGCCTCGGCGTCGGTGAAATGGCCATAGCCGGCCGTCGGCGCGCCGGCGGCATCGCAGATTTCCTTGGTAAAGCTTTTCGAGGCCTCCAGCCGGGCCGCCGCCCCGGACGGGCCGAACACCAGAAGGCCCGCGTCGCGCAGCCGGTCGCCCACCCCCGCGGCCAGCGGGGCCTCGGGGCCCACGATGACGAAATCGATCGCGTTGCCCTCGCAGAAATTCACCACCGCGGCGCCGTTCAGGATGTCGAGGTCGGCGCATTCGGCGATCTGTGCGATCCCGGCATTGCCCGGCGCCACGATCAGCTTGTCGCATTTGGGGTTCTGCATTACCGCCCAGGCGATGCTGTGTTCGCGCCCGCCACCGCCGAGAATGAGGATGTTCATGGGCTCTCTCCCGCTTCACCTTCGCTGATGCGCGTTCTAAGGTGGCGCAAGAGCAGACACAAGGCGCGCGCATGTCCGATTTGATCGACGATCCCGACCCCGGTGAGAACGCCCCGGAATTTTCCGTCTCCGACCTGTCGGGGGCGATCAAGCGGGTGATCGAGGGCGAGTTTTCCCACGTGCGCGTAAAGGGCGAGATCGGGCGCGTGAGCCGTCCGCGCTCGGGCCATCTCTATCTCGATCTCAAGGATGACCGCTCGGTTCTGGCGGGGGTGATCTGGAAGGGCGTGGCCAGCCGTCTGAGCGTGCAGCCCGAAGAGGGCATGGAGGTTGTGGCCACGGGCCGCCTGACCACCTTTGCCGGGCAGTCGCGCTACCAGATCGTGATCGAGGATATCAAGCCTGCGGGCATGGGCGCGCTGATGGCGATGCTGGAAAAACGCCGCGCGGCGCTGGCGGCGGAGGGGCTGTTCGCGCCCGAGCGCAAGAAGCAGCGCCCCTTCCTGCCCGAGGTGATCGGGGTGGTGACCTCGCCCTCGGGCGCGGTGATCCGCGATATCCTGCACCGGTTGCGCGACCGGTTCCCGCGCAAGGTGCTGATCTGGCCCGTGGCCGTGCAGGGCGAGAAATGCGCCCCCGAAGTGACCCGCGCGATCGAAGGCTTCAAC
>JANSYB010000608.1 GCA_024742655.1 Paracoccaceae bacterium
CGCATGGGGCGAGGGTGAGGATTTGAGTATTTCGGGAACGATGAAAGACCGGGCAAGGGGGAGGATGACATGAGGCTCACCTGCCCGATCTGCGGAGAGCGCGACCGGCGCGAATTCTACTATGCCGGGGCCGCCGTGGCGCTGGAACGTCCGGCGCCAGATGCCGGGCCTGAGGCATGGGACGACTACCTGCATAACCGCGAGAACCCCTGCGGGCAGACGCGGGACCTGTGGTATCACGAGAGCGGCTGCGCGGCCTGGCTGGTGGTGACGCGTGATACGGCCACACATGAGGTGATCGCCTGCGAGTTGGCGCAGACTGTCGGGGAGGCTGCGACGTGAGGCTGGAGGGCGACGGACTGATCGAGCGCGCCCGCCGCGTCGCGTTCACCTTTGATGGGCGCAGCTACCACGGGCTGGAGGGCGACACGCTTGCCTCGGCCCTGCTGGCCAACGATATCAATCTGGTTGCGCGCTCGTTCAAGTATCACCGTCCACGCGGAATCTTCACCGCCGGCAGCGAGGAGCCGAACGCGCTTGTCACCATCGGCCATGGCGCTGCGCAGGAGCCCAATGTCCGGGCCACCACGCAGGAGCTCTACGAGGGGTTGGAGGCGCGCGGCCAGAACGCGTGGCCGGGCGTGGGGTTCGACCTGATGGCCGTCAATGATCTTGCTGCGCCATTTCTGGGGGCGGGATTCTACTACAAGACGTTCATGTGGCCGAAAACCTTCTGGGAAAAACTCTATGAGCCGGTGATCCGCCGCGCGGCGGGTCTGGGCGCGCTGTCGGGTCAGGCCAATGCCGACCGCTATGAAAAGGCCTGGGCGCATTGCGACCTGCTGGTGATCGGCGCGGGGCCGGCGGGCCTGATGGCGGCGCTGACGGCGGCACGGGCCGGCGCGGACGTGATCATCGCGGACGAGGACACGCGCACCGGCGGCCGGCTCAATGCCGAAACGCACGAGGTGGACGGCGTGCCGGGGCGTGTCTGGGCCGAGGAGGTCACGCAAGAGTTGCGCGGGATGGACAACGTGCGGATCATGACCCGGACCACCGTCACCGGCGCCTATGACCAAGGCACGTATGGCGCGCTCGAGAAATTGCGGCCGCAGGTCGCCGCGCGCGCGGGCGCACCACGCGAATGTTTCTGGCGGATCGTGGCGAAGCGCGCGGTTCTGGCGGCCGGCGCGATCGAGCGGCCCATCGCGTTTCGGAACAACGACCGGCCCGGGATCATGATGGCCGGCGCGGTGCGGGCCTATGTCAACCGCTGGCGGGTCGGCCCGGCGCGTCGCATCGCGGTGTTCTGCAACAACGACAGCGGGCACAGGACGGTGGCCGATCTGCAGGAGGCAGGCGTCCATGTCAGCGCCCTGATCGATGCGCGGCACGAGGCGACCTGCGATCTGGATGTGCCGTTCTTTGCCGGGGGGCAGGTGACGAATAGCGAGGGGCGCAAGGGGCTCGAGGCGATCTCGGTCGAAGCCGGTGGCCAAATCGAGAAGATCCAGACAGACGGCCTGGCCCTGTCGGGCGGCTGGAACCCCTCGGTCCACCTGACCTGTCACATGGGTGGGCGGCCCGTTTGGAATCCGGACCTGACGGCGTTTCTTCCCGCGCAAGATGTGGTTCCGGGCATGGGCATGGCCGGGGCATGCCACGGCGTGTTCTCGACGCGCGGCTGCCTGCAAAGCGGGGTGGAGGCCGCGCAGGCGGCGCTGGAGGCGATCGGTCTGAAGCGTGCCGGGGTGGATATACCCGCGGCAGAGGACAGCGCCTATGACATTGCCCCGCTTTGGTCCGTGCCCGGCAAGGGGCGGGCGTGGCTGGACTTCCAGAATGACGTGACGGTCAAGGACGTGACACAGGCCGCGCAGGAAAACTTCCGCTCGGTCGAGCATATGAAGCGTTACACCACGCAAGGCATGGCGCCCGACCAGGGCAAGAATTCGAACATCGCCGCGCTGGCGGTTCTGGCGGATGCGACCGGGCAGGACATCCCCGAAACCGGCACGACCACCTATCGGCCGCCCTATGTGCCGGTTTCGATCGCAGCGATGGGCGCGGGCGGGCAGGGCACGGGTTTTGCCCCGGAACGATTCACCGCCTCGCACGCGGCCAGCATCGAACGTGGCGCGCC
>JANSYB010000416.1 GCA_024742655.1 Paracoccaceae bacterium
CTTCATCGCCGGGCGCACAGCCCCCCCGGGCCGCCGCATGGGCCACGCCGGCGCCATCGTCGCCGGCGGCAAGGGCGGCGCCGACGACAAGATCGAAGCCATGCGCTCCGCCGGCATAACCGTCGCCGAAAGCCCCGCAGGCCTCGGAGAGGCGGTGCTGGAAGCGATCAAGGGATAAGATCCGGGGGCAAGGTTTCTCCCCTTTGGCCCCGGTTTGGCGGCGCGACGGACAAAACCTGTCGCGCCCCTTACCCCCTGTGACGCAAAGCGCAGGTGATTTTTTCGGCGTTGGCGCTAACATCAAGTCGCGGCAAGGGAGGACAGGTTATGGTGACATCTTCGGCGGGCACGCCCGAACAAACGAGTCCGGAGGCGATCGAAAGCATCCGGTATCTGGGCCGGGTGCTGGGCAAGGTCCTGCAAGAACAGGAAGGCGACCGCGCCTTCGACGTGGTCGAGGAGATCCGCGCGCAATCCATCGCGTATCACAAGACCGGCAATGACGCCGCCCTGTCGCGGCTGCGCGAAATCATATCGGCCCTGCCTGAGGACCTGACACTTCAGGTGCTGCGCGCGTTCACCTATTTCCTGCATCTGCTGAACATCGCACAGGACGAGGAAAAGCTGATGGCGCACCGGCGCGCGCCCGAGACCAACCTGGCCCGCAGCATCACGAAACTGCGCGAACACGGGATTTCGGAAGACAGCATGGCGGCCTTCTTTCAGACCGCACTGGTCAGCCCCATCCTGACGGCCCACCCGACCGAAATTCGCCGTCAAAGCACAATGCGCTCCGAATTCGCGATCACCGAGGAACTGGACACGCGCAATCGCGCACGCCTTGTCGGGCTGGACGCCACCGAGGCCGAACACCGTATCGAGCGCGAGATCGAAACCCTGTGGCAGACGCATCTTTTGCGCCGGAGCAAGCTGACCGTGGATGACGAGATCACCAACGGGCTGGCCTATTTCGACCACACGTTTTTCGACGCGATCCCCAAGCTGCACGATACGCTGACCACGGCCCTGAAGGGCGACAGGGACGCGCTGGACATTCCCGCCTTCCTGCGGATCGGCACATGGATCGGCGGCGACCGGGACGGCAATCCGAATGTCACGGCCGAGACGCTGCGCAAGACCTTTGACCGACAGTCGGGCCACGCGATCCGGCACTACCTCGAAGAAGTGCACCAGCTGGGCTCGGAACTGTCGATGTCCACCCGCGTGATCGCGGTCAGCAAGGCCGCGGCCGATATGGCGGATGCCTCGCCCGACACATCGCGCCACCGCGAGGATGAGCCCTATCGCAAGATCCTTGTCTGCGTCTACGCCCGGCTGGTGGCCACGCTGAAGGATATCAATCCGCGGGCCCTTGCGCCGCGGGCCGGGCATGCCGCAACCCCGTATGCCGGCCCGGCGGAGTTTCTTGCCGATCTGGACGTGATCGACGCGTCCCTGCGCGAGAACCGTTCCGCCCGGATCGCCGATGGCCGCCTTTTGAAACTGCGCCACAAGGTGCGCTCTTTCGGGTTTCACCTGGCCAGCGTGGATCTGCGCCAGAACGCTAGCGTCCACGAGGCCACGGTGGCCGAGCTCTTCGAGGCCATTGCCCCCGGCACGGATTATCTGGCGAAATCCGAGGACGCCCGCTGCGCCTGCCTGATCGAGGAGTTGAACTCGCCCCGCGCGCTGATCCGTCCCTTCTGGACCTATTCCGAGGCCACGGCCCGGGAACTGGCGATTTTCCAGACCGCCAAGACCATCGTGGACCGGTTCGGCCCCGGTGCGATCAGCACCTCGATCATCTCGAATGCGCAATCGCCCTCGGATGTGCTGGAGTTGTGCATCCTGCTGAAAGAGGCCGGTATTCTGGCCCATGACGGGACGTGCCCGGTGGCCATCGTGCCGCTTTTTGAAACCATCGCGGATCTGCAGAACGGTCCCGATATCATGGCCACGCTGTTCGGCATTCCCGAATACCGCCGCATCGTCGAGGCGCAGGGCACCACGCAAGAAGTGATGCTGGGCTATTCGGACAGCAACAAGGACGGCGGGTTCGTCACCTCCAGTTGGGAACTCTACAAGGCCGAGCGGAATTTCGTGGACCTCTTCCGGGACAGCGGCGTGAAACTGCGGCTGTTCCACGGGCGCGGCGGGTCGGTCGGGCGCGGCGGCGGGCCGGCGCGCGAGGCGATCCTCGCGCAGCCACCGGGCGCGGTGGACGGGCAGATCCGGCTGACCGAACAGGGCGAGGTGATCTCGTCGCGCTACATGCATGCCGAGATCGGGTATGCGCATCTTGAAACGCTGGTCTCGGCCACGCTGGAGGCGTCGCTGACCCCGGGCCAGAGCGTGCCCGGCGAAGAGGTTTTCGACATGCTCGACACCCTGTCGGGCCATGCGTTCGACGCCTACCGCGATCTGGTTTTCGGCACCGAAGGGTTCGAGGATTTCTTCTGGTCCACCACGATCATCAACGAGATAGCGTCACTGAATATCGGCTCGCGCCCGGCCTCGCGCAAATCCAACCGCGACATCACCGCGCTGCGCGCGATCCCGTGGGTGTTCAGCTGGGCGCAATGCCGGATCATGCTGCCGGGCTGGTACGGGTTCGGCACGGCGGTTGCCAGATGGAAGGCCGACAAGGGCAAGGCCGGGATGGCCCAACTCGCGGCGCTTTACGAAGAGTGGCCGTTCTTTCATGCGCTGGTCTCGAAGGTGGAGCTGATCCTCAACAAAAGCGATCTGTCCATCGCGGCCGGCTATGCCGATCTGGTCGAGGACAGCGCGCTGCGCGACCGGATTTTCGGCCGGATCACCGAAGAATGGCACGGGACCGTTGCCGCGATGGAAGAGATCACCGGACGCCCGCCCGTCCCCCTGCCCGACGAGGTCGAAGGCGGCATGATCCAGCATCGCACGCCCTATCTGGATTCTCTCAACCACATCCAGATCGAGATGATGAAACGCGCCCGCGCGGGCAATGACGGCGAACTGGTCCAGCGCGGGATCCTGCTGTCGATCAACGGTGTGGCCTCGGGGCTGAGGAACACGGGGTAAGCGCGACCCCCGGGGGATCGCGCCTGCCGTTTTCTGCGCAGAAAACGGACCAAAAAATGCGCATTTTCTGGTCGCGCCCTACTCCGCCGCGACCGCCCCTGTGTCCACGACCTCGACCCGCACCGCCGAGAACTTAAATTCGGGGATCTTGCCATAGGGGTCGATTGCCGGGTTGGTCAGGATGTTGGCCGCTGCCTCCACATAGGCGAAGGGCAGGAACACCATGTCCGGGGCCACTGCACGGTCCGCGCGAACCATCACCTCGACCGAGCCGCGCTTGGTCGTCAGGCGCACCATGCCGCCCGGCTCCAC
>JANSYB010000133.1 GCA_024742655.1 Paracoccaceae bacterium
ATGGATCTCGATCCGGCGGATTTCGCCTCGGACCTGCCAGTGCAGCACATTCACGTCTATTTCGACGACGAGACGATCGGCCTGACGGTCGGCGTCTGGACCACCACCGGGATGCAGGAGGCGTTCGGACCCTATCCGGGTGACGAGTTCATGCTGGTGCTGGAGGGCCGTGTGGTGATGGAGGATGGCCATGGCGGGGCCGTGCCGGTGGAAACCGGGCAGTCGTTCGTGATCCGCAACGCGATCCCGGTCAGCTGGAAACAGGTGGGGGCGATGCGCAAATTCTTTTTGCTGTTGCATGATGCCGAGGCCCCGGTGCCGCAGATCGCCTCTGCCGAGGGCGGGGTCATCGTGATGGATCCGGAGGCGTTGCGCCGCGGCCTGAGGGACGAGGCGGAGATGATCGGCGGCGGGCACCAGCAGGACAATTGCGTCTTCACAAACGATGCGGGCACGATGAGCGTGGGCCTGTGGACCAGCACGGCCTTCGAGACGGACATGCAGCCTTTTTCGGTTCACGAGTTCGTTCAGATTCTCGATGGGCATGTCGCGATCACCGAAGGGTCGGGCGCCACGCATGCCTTTGGCCCCGGCGACGTGTTCTTCGTTCCGGCCGGCACGGTCTGCAGCTGGGCCTCGGACGGGGCCGTCTCGAAATACTATGCGACGGTGACCCCGCCCAGTTGATCAGCGCGGCGCCTGCGTCCAGCCGCGGCGATAGGCGCCGGGTGGCTTGCCATAGCGTTTGCGAAACCGTTGCGAGAGCTGCGAGGCGCTGGCAAAACCCGTGGCGGCGGCGATCTCGGCGATGCTGAGGCCGGTTTCGTTGAGCAGCGCATGCGCATGGGCCACGCGCAGGTCAAGATAGTACTGCGCCGGGGTGGCCCCCAGATAGCGGCGGAAATGGCGCTCCAGCTGGCGGCGCGACAGGCCGACATGCGCGGCCACGTCGCCCATCTCGACCGCATCCTCGATATGATTGTTCATGTAGTCGATGGCCGCGACAAGGCGGGCATTGTGACTGCCGGGGGCCGGGGCGCGGGCGGGGCGTTGCGTGGTGGCGCGCTGTCCTGTGCGCGTGTGCAGGCACATATCGGCCACGATCGCGGCAAGGGCCGGGCCATGATCGCGTTCCAGCAGATCCAGCATCATGTCGGTGGCCGCCCCGCCGCCGCCGCAGGTCAGCAGATCCCGGTCGATCTCGAACAGGGCGTCGCTTGGCTCGATCCCGAGAAAGGTTTCGCGGAAAGACGGCTGGTTTTCCCAATGCAGGGTAAAGCGGCGCCCCGCGAGCAGCCCGGCGCGCGCCAGCGTGAAGGCCCCCGTGCAGATCCCGCCGACGGTACAGCCGAAGGCGCGTTGGCGGGCCACCCAGCGGGTGGCGCGCGGCCCGCTTGTGGCCCCCGGCTCGATCCCGGCGCAGACAAGGGCGGACGCGTGTCGCGGAACGTCTTCGAGGCCGCTGTCGGGGGTGATCGTCACCCCGCAGGAACATGTGACGGGCTGGCCGTCCTCGGTCATGATGAACCAGCGGTAAAGCTCCTTTCCGGCCACCTGATTGGCGACGCGCAATAGCTCCAGCGCGGAGGTGAAGGCCAGCAGCGTCAGCTTGGGCAGCAGCAGGAAATGGTAGTCCCGGGGCGGGCCGTCATACTCGACCTTCAGGCTGGCGGCACCGCGGGGAACGAAACGCTTGGTTGTCATGCATGGGTCATACCAGCCAAGCGCGCACTGGCAAAGCGGCTTGCACGGCAGGGCCATGCCGGGCAAGGCTGGAGCGAGGAAAAAGGGGAGGGCAGCGATGCGCGCCGTGTTGCAACGGGTCAGTCACGCCGCCGTGCGCGTGCAGGGCGAGGTCATCGGGCAGACCGGGCCCGGACTTCTGGTATTGGTCTGTGCCATGCAGAACGACACCGAGGCGCAGGCGGACCAACTGGCCGCACGGGTGGCCAAGCTGCGCATCTTTCAGGACGAGGCGGGCAAGATGAACCTCTCGGTGCGCGACGTGGCCGGCAGCGCGCTGGTGATCAGCCAGTTCACCCTGGCCGCCGACACGCGTCGCGGCAACCGCCCCGGCTTTTCCGCCGCCGCACCACCTGCCGAGGGGCAGCATTTGTACGAACATTTCGCCGCGCGGCTGGCACAGGAAGGCGTGCCCGTCGAGACCGGCCGGTTCGGTGCGGATATGCAGGTCGAGCTGGTCAATGACGGCCCGGTCACGATCTGGCTGGAGGCGTGAGCCGAAGGAGCGCCTTGCGGCGCACAGGATCTCTCGTCGTCGGCCTTGCGGCCGCCTCCTCGGGGCGGGTGCGACGGTAACGCATTGCCCGAACGGATCCGCCTCCGGTGGGCCGGGGACGCCTCCGGCGGGGATATTTCCGGCCAGAAGAAGGGGCAGGGCAAAGCGGTATATGGCCTTGCGATGTGCCCGTGTGGGCGGATGCGCCAATTGCCGCTCTTTTCCTTCGCAACAGTCACGCTAAAGTCCGGTCATGCCTTATCAATGGAACGATTCGAAATCCGAGACCGGCCCCGTCCGGCAGCTGCGGGTGTGGCCGCACCGGTCCTTGCCGCGCAAGGGCTTTGCCATTTTCATTTTCGTGACCTGCGCGATGTTGAGCCTGCCGCTCTATCCGCTTCTGGGCACGGTCACGCTTTGGGGTCTGCTGCCGTTCCTGCTTGCCGCCGTGGGGGGCATCTGGTGGGCGCTGGAGACGTCCTACAAGAATGCCATGCTGCATGAGGAACTGACCATCGGTCAGGACGAGGTGCATCTGCGGCGGACCAACCCGCGCGGGGACACCCAGGACTGGGATTGTCAAAGCTATTGGGCCAAGGTGCATATGCACCAGAGCGGGGGGCCCGTGCCGCATTATGTCACGCTGCGCGGCAAGGGGCGCGAGGTCGAGATCGGGGCCTTTTTGTCGGAGGACGAACGAAAGGCGCTTTACGGGGAAATCGCCGATGCGCTGAAACAGGCCGCCGCCCCGCCCGCCCCGGCGCAGTGAGGCCTAGCTGAGCTTGTCCTTGACGCGCGGACCGACGGCCCCGAAATCCATCTGGCCGGTGTATTGCTGCTTGAGCAGGCCCATGATCCTGCCCATGTCGCGGATCGACTCGGCCCCGGTTTCGGCGATGGCGGCATCGATGGCGGCGCTGACCTCCTCGTCGTCCAGTTGGCGTGGCAGGAATTCCTCGATCACGGTGATCTCGTTGCGCTCCCGCTCGGCCAGATCGAGACGACCGCCCTCTTCGTAGGCGCGCGCGCTTTCCAGCCGTTGCTTGGTCATCTTGCCGAGAATGGCCAGGATGTCGGCATCGTCCACGCCGCCGGCCTCGGCATCGGTGCCGCGCTTGGCGATGTCCTGATCCTTGATCGCCGCATTGATCAGCCGCAGCGTCGCCAGCCGCGCGGTGTCCTTGTCCCTCATCGCCTGCTTGAGGGCCTCGCCCACACGCTCTCTCAATCCCATGCCAGTCCATCCCCATGGTTGGTCACAAGTCGCCCACCGTATCCCAAAGATGGGACAGGTGCAACAGGGCGCATATCCGCTGTGGCCCTTGTTTTGCAGGGCCCGGCGGGGTGATCTTGTCCCTTGACCCCGGATCGGCCGGGCCGTAGGTTCGCGCCAATTTGCACCCCGGAGATTCCCGCCCATGGCCCAAGCGACCGACACCCGCCCGACTGCCTGCCTGGCGCTTGCCGACGGGACCCTGTTCTACGGGCGCGGGTTCGGCGCGACCGGCGAGGTGGCCGCGGAACTGTGTTTCAACACGGCGATGACCGGCTACCAGGAAATCATGACCGACCCCAGCTATGCCGGGCAGGTCGTGACTTTCACCTTCCCGCATATCGGCAATGTCGGGGTGAATCCGGATGATGACGAAACCGCCGATCCGGTGGCCGACGGCATGGTCGTGAAGTGGGACCCGACGGAACCCAGCAACTGGCGCGCCACCGAGCGTCTGGGCGATTGGCTGGCGCGTCGTGGCCGCGTGGCCATCGGGGGGGTGGACACCCGCCGCCTGACCCGTGCCATCCGACAGCAGGGCGCGCCGCACGTGGCGCTGGCGCATGATCCGGATGGGAATTTCGACGCCGCGGCCCTGGTGGCCCGGGCGCGTGGCTTTGCCGGTCTGGAAGGTATGGACCTGGCCAAGCGCGTGACCTGCGCGCAATCCTATCGCTGGGCCGAGATGCGCTGGGCCTGGCCTGAGGGATACACCCGGCAGACGGATGCCAAGTACAAGGTCGTGGCTGTGGATTACGGCGCCAAGCGCAATATCCTGCGGTGTCTGGCCAGTGCGGGCTGCGATGTGACTGTCCTGCCCGCTGCCGCCACGGCCGAGGATGTGCTGGCCCACCAGCCCGACGGCGTTTTCCTGTCCAACGGACCCGGCGATCCGGCCGCGACGGGCGAATATGCCGTGCCGATGATCCGGGGCGTGCTGGAGCAGGACCTGCCGCTTTTCGGGATCTGCCTTGGGCACCAGATGCTGGCACTCGCGCTCGGCGCGAAGACCGTCAAGATGAATCACGGCCATCACGGGGCAAATCACCCGGTCAAGGAGATTGGATCCGGCAAGGTGGAGATCACCTCGATGAACCACGGGTTTGCCGTCGACAGCCAGACCCTGCCAGACGGCGTTGAGGAAACGCATGTGTCTTTGTTCGACGGCTCCAATTGCGGTATCCGCATCAAGGACAAACCGGTTTTTTCCGTGCAGCACCACCCGGAGGCGAGCCCGGGGCCGCAGGACAGTTTTTACCTTTTCGAACGGTTCGCGGCCTCCATGGCCAAGTGACGCAACGGAAAATTCCGCCGGGCGCGCGATCGGTTAACCACATCTTTACGCTTAATTAACCTTGTTTGCTCAATCCTTGCTCCGTAACGGACGACGAGGATTGAAAAATGGGGATCTCCGAATTGCGGCAACTGGGGCCGCAAGAGGGGCACGAGACCAAGGCGCGAGAGGCGATCGACGCGGATCTCGTGCGGCGCGGTGCGTTGTCGGCCCCCGACGCGGCGCTGGCCAGAGATGTGCGCCGGTTCTGCGACGCGCCTCTTGACCGGATCCTGATTGCCGAAGGCTTGGTTTCGCAAGGGGATCTGCTGGCATCGCACGCGCGGCATTTCCGCTCCCGCACCCTGGGCCGGGACGATCTTGCCGGGCTGGCGCCGATTCCCACGGGGACGGCTCCACAGCTTTTGCTGACACATGCGGTGCTGCCCGTTGAGGACAGGGATGGCAAGCCGGCCCTCGTCTGTGGAAATCCTGACGCGCTTGAGGACGCACGTCGGCAGCTTCCGGCCTATTTGCGCCGGGCGCGGGTGCTGATGGCGCCGCGCGACATGGTCCTGGCCCGGATTGCAGAGCTGCACCGCGAGGCGCTGACCGATGCCGCCCAGTCCCGCGTCCCTGAAATCGAAAGTTGCCGCAGTTGGGGGATCGCCTATGGCCGTCGGCTGGCTGTTGTACTGGCTGGCTTGACCGTGCTCGGCGTGCTGGCTTTTGTCTTTCCCGTGGCGGTGTTCGGCGTTTTGGTCGGGTGGGCGGCCCTGACACTGGTCGTTTCGGCGCTGTTCAAGACGGCAGCCTTTGCCACCCGGCTGGCCGAGGGGCCGGTGCAGCCGATCACCGGCGCGGCCAGTGCGAAGACACCCCTGCCGCGGGTGTCGATCCTGGTGCCGCTGTTCCGCGAAACCGAGATCGCCCATGCCCTGATTGCCCGGCTGACACAACTGACCTATCCCAAGTGCCTGCTGGACGTGGTGCTGGTTCTCGAGGAAGAGGATGCGCTGACCCGGCAGACGCTGGCCCAGATCGACCTGCCGCCATGGATCCGCGCGGTCGTGGTCCCCGATGGAAGCCCGCGGACCAAGCCGCGCGCGATGAACTATGCGCTGGATTTCTGCGAAGGTGAGATCATCGGCATTTTCGACGCCGAGGACGCGCCCGAACCCGATCAGATCACCCGTGTGGCCCGGCATTTTCAGCAGGTTCCGCCCGATGTGGTCTGCGTGCAGGGCATCCTGGATTACTACAACCCGCGTCAGAACTGGCTGGCGCGCTGTTTCACCATGGAATACGCGGCCTGGTTTCGCATGATCCTGCCGGGCATGGCGCGGCTGGGCTTTGCCATCCCGTTGGGGGGCACGACCTTGTATTTCAAGCGCCACGCGCTTGAGGCGCTTGGCGGGTGGGATGCCCATAACGTGACCGAGGATGCCGATCTTGGCTTCCGGTTGGCCCGACATGGCTATCGCACCGAGATGGTCGCGACCGTCACCGACGAAGAGGCCAACTGCCGGCCCTGGGCATGGGTCAAGCAGCGCTCCCGGTGGCTCAAGGGGTACATGACCACCTACCTGGTGCATATGCGCCAGCCCAGGGTGCTTTACCGCCAGCTTGGCGCATGGAAATTCTGGGGGTTTCAGGCGCATTTCGTGGCCGCGCTTTCGCAATTCATGCTGGCCCCGTTCCTGTGGTCGTTCTGGCTGGTCTTCTTCGGTTTGCCACACCCGCTTGATCCGGTGTTGCCGCG
>JANSYB010000544.1 GCA_024742655.1 Paracoccaceae bacterium
ATGCACGGGTTGGGTAACGACTTTGTCGTTCTCGACGCGCGTGGGCGCGACATTGATATGGCCCCGGCGCTGGCGCGCGCGCTTGGAAACCGGCGCACGGGCATCGGGTTCGACCAGTTGGCGCTGATCGAGGCCGGTGCGGGCGACGCGCATCTGCGCTTCTGGAATACCGATGGATCCATGGCCGGGACCTGTGGCAACGCCACCCGCTGTATCGCGCGGCTCCTGATGGACGAGACGGGCCGCGACCGGCTGCACCTGACGACGGCGCGTGGCGATCTTTATGCAATGGATGCGGGCGATGGCCTGACCTCTGTCAACATGGGCGCGCCACAGCTTGACTGGGCCGAGATCCCGCTGGCCGAGGCGATGGACACGCTGGAACTGCCGATCGAGGGGGCGCCGACGGCCACCGGCATGGGCAATCCGCATTGTACCTTCTTTGTCGAGGATGCCGAGGCGGTGCCGCTGGAGCAATTCGGCCCACGTTATGAATATCACCCGCTTTACCCGGAGCGCACCAACGTGCAGGTGGCCCAGGTCACGGGCCCCGATCGCATCCGCATGCGGGTCTGGGAGCGTGGCGCGGGCATCACCCTGGCCTCGGGCTCGTCCTCCTGCGCGGTGGCGGTGGCCGCGGCGCGGCGCGGGCTGACGGGTCGGGCCGTCCGGATCGATCTTGACGGTGGCACGCTGCATATAGACTGGCGCGAGGATGGCGTCTGGATGACCGGGCCCACAACCCATGTCTGCGACGGGATGATCACACCCGAATTTCTGGCCGGTGTCGAATGACCGCGCCGCGCTTCACCACCCTGGGCTGCCGTCTCAACGCCTATGAGACCGAGGCGATGAAGGACCTGGCCGGGCAGGCGGGGCTGAAAAATGCCGTGGTTGTGAACACCTGCGCGGTGACCGCCGAGGCGGTGCGCAAGGCCCGGCAGGATATTCGCCGCCTGCGCCGCGAAAACCCCGACGCGCGGCTGATCGTGACGGGGTGTGCCGCCCAGACCGAGCCCGAGACCTTCACCGCCATGCCCGAGGTCGACGCGGTGATCGGCAACCATGAGAAGATGCAGCCTGATACCTGGGCCGGGCTGGCCGCGGATTTCATCGGTGAGACGGAAAGGCTGCAGGTGGATGACATCATGTCGGTGACCGAGACCGCCGGCCACCTGATCGACGGGTTCGGCACCCGCAGCCGCGCCTATGTGCAGGTTCAGAACGGGTGCGACCACCGCTGCACCTTCTGCATCATTCCCTATGGCCGCGGCAACTCGCGCTCTGTGCCCGCCGGTGTCGTGGTCGAGCAGATCAAGCGCCTTGTCGCGACGGGCTACAACGAGGTTGTGCTGACCGGCGTGGACCTGACCAGCTGGGGCGCCGACCTGCCGGCAAGTCCGAAGCTTGGCGACCTCGTGATGCGCATCCTGAAACTGGTGCCCGACCTGCCGCGTCTGCGGATCAGCTCCATCGATTCGATCGAGGTGGACGAGAACCTCATGCAAGCCATCGCGACCGAGCCGCGCCTGATGCCGCACCTGCACCTGTCGTTGCAGCATGGCGACGACCTGATCCTGAAACGGATGAAGCGGCGGCACTTGCGCGACGATGCGATCCGCTTCGCCGAGGAGGCACGCAAACTGCGCCCCGACATGACCTTTGGCGCCGATATCATCGCCGGCTTCCCGACAGAGACCGAGGCGGCATTCGAAAACTCCCTGCGGCTGGTGGAGGACTGTCACCTGACCTGGCTGCACGTCTTTCCCTATTCGCCCCGTCAAGGCACACCGGCGGCACGGATGCCGCAGGTGGATGGGCGCGCGATCAAGGCCCGTGCGGCCCGTCTGCGCGTCGCGGGAGAGGCGCGCGTCGCGCGTCACCTGGCCGAACAGCAGGGCCGCACGCATCATGTCCTGATGGAAAACCACCGCATGGGCAGGACCGAGCAATTCACCGAGGTGCGTTTCGACAGCGACCAGCCAGAGGGTCAGATCGTGACGGCGACGGTCACCGGACATGCGGACGGGCGGTTGATCGCCTGACGGGTATTGTCACCGTTACAATCCTGCACTGGTCTTTTCCAAGCTCCGGCGGCACCGTACGGTATGGGTATCAAAGGATTGGACGAATGCACCCCAACCCGATCTTTCGCAAGACAGACCAGGCGCGCAACATCGCCTTTGCCCGTGAACAGGGTTTCGGCCTGCTGGCCATGGGCACCGAGGGCGCGCCGCTGATCAGCCATGTGCCGTTCCTTCTGTCAGAGGATGGTGCGGTGGCGGAATTTCACCTGGTGCGCTCGAACCCGATCGTGCGGCTTATGTCGGACACGCTGCCTGCGCGCCTCGCGGTGCAGGGTCCCTATTCCTATGTCTCGCCCGACTGGTACGAGATTGAGGATCAGGTGCCGACGTGGAATTACGTGGCCGTGCATCTGGTGGGGCAGATCGCGCTGCGACCGCAGGCGGACCTGCACGACATGCTCGACCGGCAATCGGC
>JANSYB010000360.1 GCA_024742655.1 Paracoccaceae bacterium
AGCCTCGCTGAAGCTGGCGGTGAACCCCACCGGGGGCAGCCTGACACTGGCGATCCTGCCCACTTTCGGGATGCGCTGGCTGGTGCCCCGCCTGCCCGATTTCGCCCGCGCGCACCCGGACGTGACGCTGAACCTGTCGACCCGATTGAAACCGTTCAACTTTGCCACGGAACCCTTTGATGCCGCGTTGCATTTCGGCGAACCCGACTGGCCCGACACACAGGCCCTGCGCCTGAAATCAGAGGCGGTGATCGCGGTCTGCGCCCCGGCCCTGCTCGACAAGGGTGCGCCGCGCGATGCCGCCGCCCTGCTCCATCTGCCGCTTCTGCATATCGAAACCCGGCCCGATGCCTGGCGCGCCTGGTTCGCCGCCCACGGGGTCGAGACCGGGCCGGTCACCGGCATGCTCTATGATCAGTTCGCCACGATCACGCAGGCCGCGCTGCACGGTCTGGGCGTGGCCTTGCTGCCTGACTACCTGGCCGAACAGGATCTTGCGACGGGCCGGCTGGTGCGGGCCTGGGGCGATGCAACGGAAAGTCCGGGCGCCTATCACCTCGTCTGGCCCATCGGCAAATCCCACGACCCCGCGCTGCGCCGGTTCCGCGACTGGCTGGCCGGTCAGGCCGAAGATGAAGACCCCCTGCCCCGCTGACCGCAGCAGGCTTCTTCTGGCCCAAAATATCCCGGGGGAGCGTTGAAACCGCAGGTTTCGACGTCGGGGCTGGCCCCCGATAAAAATACAAAGCGTGGCGCAGCCACTCCTTTTGATCACGCCCGCTCAACCGAGCGCGTAGCCCGCCCCGCGTACGGTGCGCAACGGGTCATCGCCCCCATGCTGGCACAGCGCCTTGCGCAGCCGCCCGATATGCACGTCGACGGTGCGGGTGTCGACATAGATGTCGCGCCCCCAGACCCGGTCGAGCAGTTGCTCGCGCGACCACACGCGCCCCGGCTTTTCCATGAAGGTGGACAGCAGGCGAAACTCCGTCGGACCCAGCTTCAGCGCCTCGCCCGCGCGGGTCACGCGGTGGGTTTCGGAATCCAGCACGATATCGGCATATTCCAGCCGCTCGCCCACGGTCGAGGGCCGCGTCCGGCGCAACTGCGCGCGCACGCGTGCCATCAGTTCGATCACCGAATAGGGTTTGACCACGTAGTCATCCGCACCGGTCTCAAGGCCGCGTACCCGGTCCACCTCTTCTGATCGCGCCGAGAGCATGATGATCGGCACCCCCCGCGTCTCGGCCCGAGTTTTCAACTGCCGGCACACCTCGATGCCCGACACGTTGGGCAACATCCAATCCAGCAGGATCAGGTCCGGCGCGGCCTCGTCCACCAGCATAAGGGCCTCTTCACCGTCCCCGGCACTGGTCACACGGAACCCGTCCGCCTCCAGGTTGTAGGCCAGCACCTCGCGCTGCGCCGGCTCATCCTCCACCAGCAGAACACTGGGTTGTTCGACTGACATGGCCGGTCCCTCCTAGCCTGCACGCGGCGGCGCAACCCGGGGATCTTCCGAGGTCTTGTCGCTTTTGGGGCGGCTATCTTCCGGCACCTCGCCGGTCACCAGATAGATCACCTGTTCGCAGATATTGGTGACATGATCGCCCATCCGCTCGGTGTTCTTGGCGATGAAGTGCAGATGCATGCAGGGCGTGATGTTGCGCGGGTCTTCCATCATGAAGGTCAGGAATTCGCGGAAGATGGCGTTGTACATCTGGTCCACGTCATGGTCCCGGTGCATCACGTCGCGGGCCAGACCCTCATCGCGGCGGATATAGGCATCCAGCCCGTCGCGCAGCATGCGTTCGACCTCGCGCGCCATGCGCCGCAGGGCGGCGGCGGCGCCGTTGATCGGGGTCATCTGGCTCAGCACGGTGGTGCGCTTGGCCATGTTCTTGGCATAGTCGCCGATCCGTTCAAGGTTGGCGGCGATCTTCATCACCGTCAGGATGATCCGCAGGTCGATGGCCGTGGGCGCGCGCAAGGCAATGACGCGCGCGGCCTCGTGGTTGATCTGCTCTTCGAGGTCATCGACCGCTAGGTCGCGCTGGCGCACCTCTTCGGCCAATTCCTCGTCGCGCATCTCCAGAGAGGTGGCGGCATCGAGGATCGCCTGCTCGACCAGCCCGCCCATCTTCATGATCAGCGCCTGGATCGTTTCAAGGTCCCGGTCGAAGGCCGAGGAAATGTGTTCGTCATTCATTGCAACGTTCCTTGCCTCAGCCGATCCGGCCGGTGATATAGCTTTCGGTCCGCTCGTCATGCGGGTTGGTAAAAATCTGGCTCGTCTCGCCGAACTCCACGAGGTTGCCCAAGTGGAAGAACGCGGTCTTCTGACTGACCCGCGCCGCCTGCTGCATCGAGTGGGTGACGATCACCACCGAGTAATTCGACCGCAGCTCATCGATCAGTTCCTCGACCTGCGCGGTGGCGATCGGGTCAAGCGCCGAGCACGGCTCGTCCATCAACAGCACCTCGGGCTCGGTCGCCACGGCGCGCGCGATGCACAGGCGCTGCTGCTGGCCGCCCGACAGGCCGGTGCCCGGGGCATCCAGCCGGTCCTTGACCTCGTCCCAGATGGCCCCGCGGCGCAAGGCACGTTCCACCAGTTCATCCAGATCGGCCTTGTTCTTGGCCATGCCGTGGATCTTGGGCCCGTAGGCGACATTGTCGTAGATCGACTTGGGAAACGGATTTGGCTTCTGAAACACCATGCCGACCTTGGCGCGCAGCTGCACCGGGTCGACGCGCTTGTCGTAGATATCCTCCCCATCGAGGCGGATATCGCCCTCCACCCGGCAGATGTCGATCGTGTCGTTCATCCGGTTCAGGCAGCGCAGAAAGGTGGATTTGCCACAGCCGGACGGCCCGATGAAGGAGGTGACGGTCTTGTCCTCCAGCTCCACGTCCACGTCCTTGATGGCGTGGGTCGTGCCGTAATAGACCTGCACGTTCGTGGCGGAGAACTTGATCTCTTTCTGGGTCACGGTTCGCTCCGAAATGGGGGTATCATACATGGTATCCGGTCCTCTCGCGGCTTACCAGCGGCGCTCGAACTTGCGGCGCAGCAGAATGGCGATGATGTTCATGGTCAGCAGGAAGGCCATCAGGATGATGATCCCGCCCCACGCCTTTTCATAGAAGCTGGCATCGGCGCGCGCCGCCCAGGTGTAGATCTGGGCCGGCATGGCCGAGTTGGGTTCGGTGAACCCGGCGACGAACCCGTCCGGGTAGCCGCGCGCGACAAAGCCCACCATCCCGATCAGCAAGAGCGGTGCAGTCTCGCCAAGGGCCTGCGCCAGCCCGATGATGGTGCCCGTCAGGATACCCGGCATGGCCAGCGGCAGGACATGATGGAACACCGCCTGCATCTTGGAGGCGCCCACGCCGAGGGCCGCATCGCGGATCGAGGGCGGCACCGCCTTGAGCGAGGCACGCGTCGAGATGATGATCGTCGGCAGCGTCATCAGCGTCAGCACCAGACCACCCACCAGCGGGGCCGATTGCGGCAAGTGCATGAACTGGATGAACACCGCAAGGCCAAGGATACCGAACACGATCGACGGGACGGCGGCGAGGTTCGAGATGTTCACCTCGATGAGGTCGGTAAAGCGGTTTTGCGGTGCGAATTCCTCAAGATAGATCGACGCCGCCACACCGATGGGCAGCGACAGGAAGAGCACCACCAGCATCATGAAGAACGAGCCCACGACCGAGGCGCCGATCCCCGCACCGCCGGGATTGTCCACGCCGGAATCGGCCCCGGTGATGAAGTTCCAGTTGAAGGCGCTGGTGATGATGCCCGCCTCGGCCAGCGCATCGGCCAGATCCAGGTCGGTTTTCATCAGGAAACGGCTGTCCTCGACCGCGTCACGGGTCAG
>JANSYB010000318.1 GCA_024742655.1 Paracoccaceae bacterium
GGCGCGTCTTGTCGACGCCAAGGTCAAAATCCCGCTCCGTGCAAAAGGCGACAGCACAGAAATGCGGAAAACAGAACGGCAGTCGCTGGCTCAGGCGGTCGACTTGAACCGCTCTTCAAGGTCATCCCCGTACGCGGCCAGCCGATTGCGAAACCGCTTGCTCAGGTTCGATTTGGCCAGTTTCATCGACTGAACCAGAAGCCGCGCCGAGAGGTTCTTCGGCTGCATCTCAAGTTCCGCGCTCAGCCTTGTGCGGCCGCGCGACAAAGCCACCAGATCGATCACCATCTGCCCGCCCATATTCGGCGAGAGCGACGACAGGATCATGCCATTGGGCGGATCGAACTTCACCAGTTCGAACTTCAACTCGCGTTCCTTGCCGCGCAGGGTGAAATTGGCCTGCCATCGCATACCTTCCCCCGGTTCTTCCAGGTCATCCAGACGCTGCACATCGGCACCGCGCCGCAGCGCTGAGCGTTCCAAGGCGGGAAAATCGGAGATCTGCGAGAACACATATTCGATTGGTGCTTCTATGTCTTCACGTGCCGCGAATTTCATGAGGCTGCCTCGTTGGTTTACTGCTCGGGCGCATATTCTCTTTATTCGAGTGTATCCGCAAGCCAGTTGCGCAACAAGAAATGCGCGATCGCCCCTTTGCGCGCAGGCATGAGTTCGGCGTGCGCCCCGCCAAAGGCCAGCATGATATCCTCGCGCGTGTACCATTTGGCATCGTCAATCTCCGCGGGGTCGATTGTAATCTCGTCGCTCAAGGCCTCGCCGTGACATCCGAACATCAGAGAGGTCGGAAAGGCCCATGGCTGACTGGAAAGATATGCAACTTTTCCGACACGTATGCCCGCCTCTTCATGGACTTCGCGGCGCACGGCGGCCTCGATCGTCTCACCCGGCTCCACGAACCCGGCCAGAAGGGAATACATGCCGTCCGGCCAGCCCGGCGACCGGCCCATCAGAACACGGTTGCCGCGCGTGATCAGCATGATCACGACCGGATCCGTCCGGGGGAAATGCTGTCCGCCGCAGGCGTCGCAGCCGCGCTGCCAGCCCGACATCGAAATTCGGCTTTCCGCGCCGCAGCGCGCGCAGAACTTGTGGCTGAGATGCCAGCTTTGGATCGCCTTGGCCGTCGACGCCAGCTCGGCATCGCGCGGCGACAGGCGTGTCATGATCCGGCGCAATTCGGCAAACACGTGCGATTGCGGCAAATCGGGATGCGTTTGCTCTGTTTGATCGATGAACGCCCCCAATTGGCTGGCATCCATATCTTCCGGGCACCATCCCTGCAGATCATGCGCGAGCACGAGTTGTCCGTTTTCCTCACGGCCCAGCAAAAGCGGTTCGCCGGCCTGCGACAAAAGCGGGTGATCGACAGGCAGGCGGACCAGCTTTTCGAGATCTGGCGCCTGCACCAGTGGTTTACCCTGCCAAAGCAGGATCGCACAGGCGCCCTGTCGTGCAATGGCCCGGGCCAGATCGGCGGGCCGGCCACGCAGTTCGGCGGCCCTGTCCAGGCCCGACCCCCCGAATGTCACTGTCTCGGCATGTTGCATGAACGCCTCCCGGGCCTGACCTGCCACGTTCGTCAGGTCTGGGCAAGAGGGGCTGTTGACCAAGGGTAAGGTCTTACAAAATCAAAATTTACAACTTATAGCAGATTGAATGATGCGCGATTTCGTGCGACCTTTCGTTCAGAAGTATCTGACCGCGATGTGCAGGCGCATCGAATGTCAGCAATCCAAACTGATGGCACCGGCAAACCGTCTCGCACGGGACCCCGCTGATTGGAAAGAATGAACCGGATCTGGCCCTGGCAGGACAGCCCCTATCCAAATAATCCACATGTCTGGTTGCGTGTGTTGGAAACAACCGATGTACATGCCAATATCCTGCCCTTCGATTATTTTGCCGGACGTGACGCAACGCATTACGGTCTGGCGCGCACGGCAACACTGATCCGTGCCGCTCGTCAGGAGGCCGCGAACTGCCTATTGTTCGACAATGGCGATTTTCTTCAGGGCACCCCCCTGAGCGACATCACAGCCCGCCCGGAAAGCGGTTGGCAGGGCAAGCACCCGGTGATCGAGGTCATGAACGGCCTGCGATATGATGCGGCGAACCTTGGCAATCATGAATTCAATTTCGGGCTAGAGGCACTGAAAAGGGCACTGGTCGAGGCGCATTTCCCGACGCTTTGCGCGAATGCGGCCACCCGGCTGGCCGATGACCCGGCACAGGACGACACATTCCTGCCCGCCCGCGTAATCCTGAAACGCACCGTCACCGACAGCACGGGGCGCCGGCACAGGCTTCGGGTCGGGTTGATCGGACTCTTGCCGCCCCAGGTCACGACCTGGGACCAGTTCCACTTGCGCGGCCGCCTGAACAGCCGGGACATCATCGAGGCGGCGCGCGCCCATGTGCCCCGACTGCGCGCCAATGGTGCGGACGTCGTCATCGCGTTGGCCCATACCGGGATTGATCCCGGCGGTTGGGTGAGCGGGATGGAGAACGCCGCGCTGGCACTTGCGGCCGTGCCCGGAATCGATGCCATCCTGGCCGGTCACAGCCATGAGATCTTTCCCGATCCTGCGCTTGAAACGACCCCGGGCATCAACCACAAGACGGGCACGCTTGGCGGGGTGCCGGCGGTCATGGCGGGGCATCGCGGCTCTCATCTGGGTGTGCTCGATCTCTGTCTGACGGCCGCAAAAGGCCGGGGATGGCGCGTCCATGCCCACCGCTCCGAGGTTCGGCCCGTCTCCGTGTACCCGTCGAAACCGCCGGTCGAACCCGATCCCGAGGTGTCGGCCACCGTATCGGCGGCCCACAAGGCAACGCTGCGACTGACGCGCCGGGCAGTCAGCAAAACCGACATCGCGCTGCATAGCTACCTCTCCCAGGTTCGACCCGATGCCGCCGTCCGAATAGCCGCGGCAGCGCAGGCATGGGCCTTGAGCAAACAGATCGCCGACCAGCCCGAGGCCGAATTGCCGATCCTGTCGGCCTCGGCCCCGTTCAAATGCGGCGGCCGGGCCGGGCCGTTGCACTACACCGATATCCGGGCCGGAGCGCTGACCATCCGCAACATCGTGGATCTCTATCCGTTTCCCAACACCCTTTGCGCGTTGCGCCTGACCGGTGCGGAGGTGCTCGATTGGCTGGAGCGCGCCGCCTCATGCTTTCATCAGATCGTTGCCGGACAGACAAGACAACCCTTGTGGAATTCGGCCTTTCCCAGTCACGCCTTCGACACGATCACCGGGCTGCACTACGACATCGACCTCACGCTGCCCCCCGGTTACGACGAGCGCGGGCGCGCGCTCGATCCCGGTACGTTCCGTGTCACGAACGTATCCCATGCGGGCAGGCCCCTTGATCCTGCTGCCTTTTATGTGGTGGCCACGAACAACTACCGTGGCTTTGGCGGCGGGCCTTACGCGCATCCGCGGCCCGATGCGCTGATCTATGCAAGCCGAACGCTGGTGCGTGACCTGATCGCGCATTATCTGCGCAGCCATGAAATCACGCAAGACAGCCTGGCGCCCAACTGGCGCTTGCGCAAGATGGTCATGCCCACGACGGCCCTGCTGACAACGGGCCCCGGCCTTCGGCGGCATCCGGAGGATGTTCGTCGCTTCAGTCTATCGGACCTTGGCGACACCGAAGAGGGGTTTGCCCGGTTCGAAATGCCGTTATAAAGCGGCAGATGTCATCCGAAGGGGCAGGTTATGCGGGGTCTGATACGTCTTGTCGTGCTGTTGGCGCTGATCGGCGGCGTGGCCTTCCTGACCCGGCCCGGAGAGGCCGAGGCGGAACGCAACTTGCGCGACATGATCGTGACCGCCGTCAACAGCGCCGATATCGACGCGGCCACCAGTGGCGTGAACGCCGTGGCCCTGGGGCTGTGAAAGCTCAAACCGGACGAGTGCTACGAACTGTTGCGCAGCGGGGTCAAGACCCGGTTTCAGGATCAGGTCCTGTTCACCACCTTCGAATTCCGCGGGCTGGGCAAGCAAGGCCTGTGCATCGGCGCCTTCACCACGTTCTTCTGCCCAGGCGGCCTTCAGGCCGACGCGTAACCATGCGCGTCCGGCCTTGCGAATCCTGCCCATGACGCCTATGTAACGGGTCGAGAGGTTGGCGCGGGCAAGCACCTCGCCAACCCGGTCAGGTCCGGAAGGAAGCAGCCGTAACGAGCCCCGCTTGGGTCGTTGTCCAGCCTCTCACCTTTTTCCCTTGCGATACGCGTATCCTGGTAACCGGCAAAGCGCGCGCCC
>JANSYB010000185.1 GCA_024742655.1 Paracoccaceae bacterium
TACGACGCGGTCGCGGCGCTCAGGGCGGTGTCCATCAGCGCCTTGATATCGGCCTTGCTGGTGCCGGCCACGATACGGCCCAGCTCTTGCTCTCCCTTCAGCACGATCAGGGTCGAGCGGCGCGGGATGTTGCGGCCCGTAGCGACCGGGGCATTGCCGAACTGGTCATAATCCACACGCACGAAGACGATATTGGCGTCATAGGCCGGATCGGCGCTGCGCAGGGCATTGATCACGCGGTTCTGTGCCGCGCATGTCGAACACCAGTCGGTGGTATAGTCGACGAACACGGTCTTGCCCTGTGACAGGGCCGTGGCGATCGGGTCGCTGTCGTCGAAGGCCACGGTTTTCATGCCGCCGGCCAGGGCCGCGCCGGGCAGGGCCACGCTTGCGGCCAGGGTTGAGATCAGAAAGTCGCGTCGTTTCATGTCAGTCTCCTCGGGTTGCATCAGAAGGCTACGGAAAGATCGGTCAGCCAGTGGGGCAGGGTTTGCAGCGCCCATCGGTCGAAGGCGTGGTGCAGCTTGAACAGGATCATCAGCCCGACGGCCACGAAAATGGCGCCGAGGATCGGCTTGGATCGGCTTGCCAGCCCGCGCAGGGCCTGTGCCCGGCTGCGGATCAACTCCTGTCCGCCGATACCGATGCCAAGGATCAGCGACGACACACCAAGCGCGAAGAACACCATGATCAGGAACGCCCAGAACAGGCTTTCTCCCTGGCTGGCCAGCGCGATGGCCCCGCCAAGGGTCGGGCCAATACAGGGCGACCACACCGCGCCCAGCAGAAGACCGCCCAGGAACTGGCCGCTCAATCCGCCGGTGCCGCCTTGCGTCAGGGCCGTATCCGCCCGCGCCGAGACACCGGCAAATGCGGTTTCGAACCGGGCCGACAATTGCGGCAGCAGCAGGATGGCCCCAAAGGCGATCATCGCCACCGCCCCTGCGTCGGCAAGGCGCTGCTCTGTCAGGCCGATGGAGCGTCCGATCGTCGTGACCAGCATGCCGAATGTGACGAAAGACAGGCTCATCCCCGCGGCCAGCGCAATCGGCCCGCGCCGGTCGGCATTCAGCGCCGTGGCCAAAACAATGGGCAGCACCGGCAGGACGCACGGATTGATCAGCGTCAACAGGCCGGCGGTATAGGCGAACAGCAATTCCATGGCGACGGATATAGCCGCCGCCGCATCCGGGCAGAACAAACAATGCTCTGCCGGTCTTTCACGTTCGCGTTATGGCGTGCGACAGCGCGATCAGTCGCGCAGAAGCTCGTTGATGCCGGTCTTGGAGCGGGTCTGCTCATCCACGCGCTTGACGATCACTGCGCAGTAGAGGTTGAGGTTGTTCTTGGTCGGCATGGAGCCGGACACGACCACCGAATAGGGCGGCACCTCGCCCATGAAGACCTCGCCGGTCTCGCGGTCCACGATCTTGGTGGATTTGCCGATATAGACGCCCATCCCCAGAACAGAGCCTTCGCGGATGATGCAGCCCTCGACCACCTCGGAACGCGCTCCGATAAAGCAGTTGTCCTCGATGATCGTAGGACCGGCCTGCATCGGCTCCAGCACGCCGCCGATGCCGACGCCGCCCGAAAGATGCACGTTCTTGCCGATCTGCGCGCAGCTGCCCACGGTGGCCCATGTGTCGACCATCGTTCCCTCGTCCACATAGGCGCCAAGGTTCACGAAAGACGGCATCAGCACCACGCCCGGTGCGATATAGGCCGATTTGCGCACGACGCAGTTGGGCACGGCGCGAAAGCCCGCGGATTTCCATTCGCTGTCGCCCCAGCCCTTGAACTTGCTGTCGACCTTGTCCCACCAGCCAGAGCCCTGCGGGCCGCCATCCTGCAATTCCATGTCCTTGATGCGGAACCCCAGCAGCACGGCCTTCTTGGCCCATTGGTTCACGTGCCAGTCGCCGTTGTCCTGCCGCTCCGCCACGCGCAGGTTGCCGCCGTCGAGCGCGTTCAGGGTTTCTTCGATCGCCTCGCGCGTTTCACCGCCGGTGGCCGGCGTGATCGTGTCGCGGGCCTCCCATGCGGCCTCGATGGCGGTTTCAAGCTGTGCGTTGGACATGTCGTGCTCCCCGGCTGGAATCAATCTGTTCAGGTCATGGCCTATAAGATGCGCGCCCGCGGGACGCAATGCGGCTAACCCTGCAGGGGGTCGGGCGCGATGTTGCCGCCGCAGATCAGAACCGCGACCGTTTCCCCGGGGGCGGGCCGGTAGGCGCCCGACATCAGCGCGGCCAATGCGGTGGCGCCCGCAGGCTCGACCAGTTGCCGCATATCGCGCCAGAGCGCATGCTGCGCGGCGGTGATGGCGCTGTCGGGCACCAGTACGCTTTCGATGGCCTGTGCTTGGGCCAGCTCGAAACAGGCCGTCCCGATCCGCCGCGCGCCAAGCGCGTTGGCGGCGACCCCGGACACCTGCACATCGACGGGTGCGCCGGCCTGAAGTGCCGCATGAAGCGCGCAGGAGGTTTCGGGCTCCACCGCCACCACCTTGCGTCGTCCGTTCAGCCACGCCATGGCCCCGGCGATCAGCCCGCCGCCGCCCACGGCGATCAGCACGGTATCGGCCTCCAGCCCCTGGTCTTCCCACTCGGCCATGCAGGTGCCTTGCCCGGCATTGGTGGCGGGGGCATCATAGGCGTGGATATCCATCGCGCCGGTGGCGTCACGCCATTCGGCGGCGCGGGCGGCGGCCTCGGCATAGGTGCCCGGCACTATCTGCAATTCGGCGCCCTGGTCGCGAATGAGGGCGATCTTGGCGGGCCCGGCAATCTCGGGCACGTAGATGCGCGCGCGATGCCCCAGCCGGGTTGCGGCATAGGCCACCGCCGCGCCGTGATTGCCGCCCGATGCCGCGACCAGGCCTGCCTCGGGAACAGGCTGAGACAGCAACGTGTTGAAAGCGCCGCGCGCCTTGAAACTGCCCGTGTGCTGCATCTGTTCCAGCTTCAGCGCGACGGGGTAATCGAGCCCGAAACCGGTCGCCGACAGCACGGGCGTGCGCCGGATATGCGGCGCAATCCGGTCACGGGCAGCGGAAATCTCGTGCTTCCAATCCATGTGTCACGTCCCTGTCACTGGCCAAGTTCGGCGGAACCCTATACGCGTAATGAAAGACACCCAACAGGGAACATGGGACGATGAAAGACGAACGACACAGCCAGTTTCGCGATGCACATTCCGATGTGAATACAGCCGAAAAGGTTCCGGATACGCCGCAGACCCGGGCCCCCGCCTACAGGCTGGCCTTTGCCGATCCCGATTTCCTGTGCCGGGATGAATTGCGCCCCGTCCGGTTGCAGCTGGAGCTTCTCAAGCCTGAGATGATCCTGAACGAGCGCGGTATCGAAAGCACGATCGTCCTGTTCGGCGGGGCACGCATTCCCGAACCGGCCAAGAAGGAAACAGCGAGAACCAAGACCCTGGCGGGCCTTTCGCATTTCTATGACGAGGCGCGGGAGTTCGCCCGGCTTGCGACCGAGAAATCCATGGCCAGCTACGGGCGCGAATATGTCGTGGCCACAGGCGGCGGCCCCGGTGTGATGGAGGCCGGCAACCGGGGCGCGGTGGATGCGGGCGGATCGTCCATCGGTTTGAACGTCGTGTTGCCGCATGAGCAGGCGCCGAACGAATACGTGACGCCGGGACTGTGCTTCAACTTTCACTATTTCGGGATCCGCAAGATGCATTTTCTGATGCGGGCCAAGGCAATTTGCTGTTTTCCTGGCGGCTTCGGTACACTGGATGAGCTGTTCGAGGCGCTGACCCTCATTCAGACCGACCGCATGAACCGGGTTCCGTTCCTGCTTTTCGGGGAAAACTTCTGGCGGGGGATCATCAACTGGGAGGCGCTGGCCGATGCCGGCACGATCTCGGCCGAGGATCTTGACCTGTTCCGGTTCGTGGAAACCGCGCAGGAGGCCATGGACATCATCAACGACTGGTACACCGAAAAGGCGTGAAGGCGCCCCGCCTCAGAGGGGAAAACGACGGGGCGCCCTGAAAGATCCGCAGTATCCCGGCGTGTTCTGCCAAACGACGACGACAGACGGATGCGGTTCCAAACAGTGAGTCCGGTTTAGGGCGCAAAGATTACCAAAGGGTTACACGCCGTCGAACGCGCACAGGGCATGGACATCCATGCCCATCGTCTCCAGCCGGGCCCGTCCGCCCAGTTCCGGCAGATCCACGACGAAGGCACAGCCGATGATCTCGCCGCCCAGCCGCTCGATCAGCTTTATCCCCGCCTGCGCGGTGCCGCCCGTGGCCAGCAGATCATCGACGATCAATACTTTCTCACCGGGCGCGATCGCATCATCATGGATCTCGACGATCGCTTCGCCATATTCCAGCTGATAGTCTTCGGAAATCACCGCACCGGGCAGTTTGCCCTTCTTGCGGATCGGTACGAAACCAAGCGACAACTGATGCGCAACCGCACCGCCCAGAATGAAGCCGCGTGCCTCGAGCCCAACGACCTTGTCGATCGCCTCGCCGGCATAGGGATGCAACAGCTGGTCGATGGCCATGCGAAACCCGCGTGGATCGGCGAACAGGGTCGTCACGTCGCGAAACATGATCCCTTCATGCGGAAAATCCACGATCGTACGGATGTAATCTTTCACGGTTTTGGAACTGGGCATGCGGGCCTCCGGTTTATCCTTCCCGGATAGTGGTTTGGCCCATGCTGCGCCATGGCGCAAGTGTGGGGGGCATCCTGCCCCCCATCCGTCAATGAGTGGTGCGTTCGCGGAACAACCGGTAAAGCGTTACCGGAAGCCATTTCAGATGCGGTCGGTTCCAGTCCATGCGCTCGCGCATGAGCATGCATTTTGCTGCCTGTAGGTTCATTTTTTATTCCTTTCTCGGTTCTTCGCCGCTAAGGTGCTTTTCAACTGCATATGCAATGTATATACAATGCATAGGCAGAAATTGCAAGGTTTAAAGGGACAGAACCGCCTTGATCAAGAAGGACGAGAAGAAGGACAAGAAGAAGACTGGCAAGAAAAACAGTCAGTTGATCCTTCGACTGGACAAGGAAGAGCGCGATGAATTCATCGAGCTCTGCAAGGAAATGGACACGAGCGCGGCCCGGGAAATCCGCGCTTTCATCCGAAGTTTCGTAAAGAAAAACGGCTAAGGCCCGTGGTGCCCGGGCCTGTCAGGTCGCGCGCCGCAGCGCGGCTGTCAGCACGCCCATGCCGATCAGGGCAATACCGCCGCCGCGGGTCAGCCACATGATAATGCCCGGTTTGCCGATGGTCTGGCGCAACCGGTCGGCCAGCAAGGCGTAGGCCAGCGCGTTCATCGCGGCCAGGCCCACGAATGTGGCGATCAGGATTGCGAATTGCGGGGCCAGTGGCGCGCCCACGGTGACGAATTGCGGAACGAAGGCGATGAAGAAGGCAATGGATTTGGGGTTCAGTGCCGTGACCGCCGCCGCGTGCCAGAACACGCCCCGGCCGGGCAACGGCGCATCCGTTTTCATCGTTTCGAGCCCCTCGGATGGTGCGCTGCGCAACAGGCGAACCCCCAGCCAGATCAGGTAGGCCGCGCCGATCCACTTCAGCGCCGTGAACAGCGTGGCCGAGGCAAGCACCAGAGCGCCCAGCCCGGCCAGCGAGGCGGTCATCGCCACGAAATCGCCAAGCGCCACCCCGGTGGCCGAGGCCA
>JANSYB010000586.1 GCA_024742655.1 Paracoccaceae bacterium
GAACGCGAAAGCAACGCCGCCTACTTCCTGCAGGAGCAGGACATGACGCGCTATGACGCGGTGAATTTCATTGCCCACGGTGTCGCCAAGGATCCTGCCTACGGCGAATCCCGCCCCGTGCAGGGTGTCAGCGACATGGACAGCGAACAGCCCAAGACGGAAAACGAGTCCGACGCGGTGGAAAACGGCGAATCCGCCCTGGCCAAGTATTGTGTCGACCTCAACGAGAAATCCCGCCGGGGCGATGTCGATCCTCTCATCGGGCGCGACAGCGAGGTGGAACGCTGCATCCAGGTGCTGTGCCGTCGGCGCAAGAACAACCCGCTGCTGGTAGGCGACCCCGGCGTGGGCAAGACCGCCATCGCCGAAGGCCTGGCACACAAGATCGTGCAGGGCGAGACGCCCAAGGTGCTGTCGAAGACGACGATCTTTTCGCTCGATATGGGCGCGCTTCTGGCCGGCACTCGCTATCGCGGTGATTTCGAAGAACGCCTGAAGGCCGTCGTGACAGAGCTTGAGGATCATCCCGATGCCGTGCTCTTCATCGACGAGATCCACACCGTCATCGGTGCCGGCGCCACGTCGGGCGGGGCGATGGACGCGTCCAACCTGCTCAAGCCGGCGCTGCAGGGCGGCAAACTGCGCTGCATGGGCTCCACCACCTTCAAGGAGTTTCGCCAGCATTTCGAAAAGGACCGTGCCCTGTCCCGCCGGTTCCAGAAAATCGATGTCGTGGAGCCCACGGTCGAGGACGCGGTCAAGATCCTCAAGGGCCTGAAACCCTATTTCGAGGAACATCACAGCGTGAAATACACCAATGACGCCATCAAGTCGGCGGTGGATCTCGCGGCGCGCTACATCAACGATCGCAAGCTGCCCGACAAGGCCATCGACGTGATCGACGAGGCCGGCGCGGCGCAGCACCTGCTGGCCGCCTCCAAGCGGCGCAAATCCATCGGTGCCAAGGAAATCGAGGCCGTGGTGGCCAAGATCGCCCGCATCCCGCCGAAGAATGTCTCCAAGGACGATGCCGAGGTTCTCAAGGATCTCGAAAACTCGCTCAAGCGGGTGGTGTTCGGCCAGGACAAGGCGATCGAGGCGCTGTCGGCCTCCATCAAGCTGGCCCGTGCCGGCCTGCGCGAACCGGAAAAGCCCATCGGCAACTATCTCTTTGCCGGGCCGACGGGTGTGGGCAAGACCGAGGTCGCCAAGCAGTTGGCCGATACGCTCGGCGTCGAACTTCTGCGCTTCGACATGTCGGAATACATGGAAAAGCACGCGGTTTCGCGCCTGATCGGCGCACCGCCGGGCTATGTCGGGTTCGATCAGGGCGGTCTGTTGACCGACGGTGTCGACCAGCACCCGCATTGCGTGCTGCTGCTCGACGAGATCGAAAAGGCGCATCCGGATGTCTTCAACATCCTGCTGCAGGTGATGGATCACGGCAACCTGACCGACCATAACGGTCGCACGGTGAACTTCCGCAACGTGGTTCTGATCATGACGTCGAACGCGGGCGCCAGTGAAATGGCCAAGGCCGCGATCGGGTTCGGCCGCGACCGTCGCGAGGGCGAGGATACCGCCGCGATCGAACGCACCTTCACGCCGGAATTCCGCAACCGTCTCGACGCCGTCATTTCCTTCGGCGCGCTGCCGAAAGAGGTGATCCTGCAGGTGGTCGAGAAATTCGTGCTGCAGCTCGAGGCGCAGTTGATGGATCGCAACGTGACCATCGAATTGACCAAACCTGCCGCCGAATGGCTTGCCGAAAAGGGCTACGATGACAAGATGGGCGCGCGCCCTCTGGGCCGCGTGATCCAGGAGCACATCAAGAAGCCACTAGCCGAGGAACTCCTGTTCGGCAAGCTCGCCAAGGGCGGGGTGGTCAAGGTGGGCGTCAAGGACGGCCAGATCGACCTGCGGATCGACGGCCCTGATCAGCCACGCCTGTCGGGCAAGAAACCACCACTGCTGACCGCTGACTGATGAAACGAACCACTGCCGGCGCGATACTCGGGCTCCTGCTCGCCGCGCCGGCGGCGGCCGACGCACCACGTCTGGCCCTGCCCATAGACTGCACACTGGGCACAACCTGCTATATCGAGGATTATGTCGATATCCTGCCTGGGGACGGGCAACGCGATTACACCTGTGGCCTGAAGACCCGCGAGGGGCATCGGGGCACGGATATCGTGCTTCGGTCCTTCGAGATGCTGGAGGACGGCGTTGATGTGCTGGCCGCCGCGCCCGGC
>JANSYB010000203.1 GCA_024742655.1 Paracoccaceae bacterium
CCCGTGACCGGGTGCACGTCCAGCCCCATCACGGGGCCGCCATGCCCCTTGAGCGTGGTGAATTCCTGCGCGGCGACCGGTATGGCCGCCGCCAGGACTGCAAGAAGGCCAGCCGCGAGGTGACGCATGGCTATTCGGCGGGCGTGGCCGACTTGCCCTCGGACGGCGCGCCCTCCTGCGCCTTGATCTCTTCCAGCCACAGGCTGTGGTGCTCGCGCGCCCATTGCTCCTCGACCTCGCCAGAGCCCATGGCGTCATAGGCGCCTTCCATACCCACCGAGCCGATGTAGATATGCGCGATGATGATCGCCATCAGAACGAAACTGACGATGGCATGCCACAGCTGGGCATATTGCATCTCTTCATGCGGGGCGAGCTGTTCGGGCAGAACACCGAAGCCGAACACCTGCGGCAGGCCCGTGTCGTTCAGGATGACAAAGGTCTTGGCGAACATCGGCAACTCGAACGGAAAGAGCAGCGACAGCCCCGAGGCCGAGATCGATCCGCCGAGAATGATCACCGACCAGAAAATGAATTTCTGCCCGGCGTTGAACTTCTTGGCGGGCGGGTGCACGCCCTTCTTGAAGATGCCACCGCCCACGGCGAGCCATTTCAGGTCCGTCTTGTTGGGGATGTTGTGGACGACCCACATGAAGAAGACCATCACGAGGCCCAGCATGAAGGCCCAGGAGATGTTGTTGTGAATCCATTTCGAGGCGAGGGCGACATTGGCGAAGGCCTCGTGACCGAAGGTCGGGATGATGAACTTTCGACCCATGAGCACCACCAGGCCGGTGATGCCCAGCACGATGAACGAGCCACCCATGAGCCAGTGGCCAAAGCGCTCGATCGCCTTGAAGCGGGTCACGGTGCGCCCGGTCTTTTCACCGTCGATGCGGATCTTGCCGCGGATGAAATAGAACAGCACGAGCGCGATCAGCGTGCCCAGAAGCAGCCAGCCGCCATATTTGATCAGCGGCCCCTCGCGGAATTCCAGCCACCACATGCCGCGATCCTGGATCAGAACGCGCGCCTCGGGCCCGCCGGAGGATACGATCACATCCGCCGTGCCGAAGCGCAGCGCGCTCCACACATCCGAATCCGATGAACCGCCAAGCGTGCCCAGCTGGCTGGCCATACCGGCGGCGCTGTCGGGATCGTCCTCGGCATTGCGCTCACGCGTTTCGACCTTTTCGCCGCGCTGGCGGGCCATGATATCTTCGAGTGTTTGCGCCCCACCCGTGGCCGAGCGGTCGGATTGCGGGGCCGTGTCTGCCTCCTGCGCGGTGACCGGTTGGGTCAGCGGCGCGGCCAGCAGGACGGACAACAAGAGTGTCAGCAGAATACGTGTCATGTCGAGTATCCCTGTAAATCTCATGACGATATCTGTCGCATCGTCTGGAAAGACGGGCGGCCCGAAGGCCGCCCGACCATGTCTCACCGGCGTGGGGGCGCAACGCGGCGCCCCCCAGCGATGATCAGCCGCCCTTCTGGTCGTAGGCGGTGCCCCAGCCCCAGGCGCCCGAGCCGAACCCGCGGGACACGACACGTTCGCGATAGATGTTCGCGACGATATCGCCGTCCCCGGCCAGCAGGGCCTTGGTCGAGCACATCTCGGCACAGATCGGCAGTTTGCCTTCCGCGATCCGGTTGCGCCCGTATTTCTGGAACTCCACGGTCGAGTGGTTCTCTTCCGGGCCACCGGCACAGAAGGTGCACTTGTCCATCTTGCCGCGGCTGCCGAAGTTGCCTGCCTGCGGGAATTGCGGCGCGCCGAACGGGCACGCGTAGAAGCAATAGCCGCAACCGATGCAGAGGTCCTTGGAGTGCAGAACCACCCCTTCCTCGTTCTGGTAAAAGCAGTCTACCGGGCAGACCGCCATACAAGGTGCATCGGAACAGTGCATGCAGGCCACCGAGATCGACCGTTCACCGGGTTTGCCATCCTCGATGGTGACCACCCGGCGGCGGTTGATGCCCCACGGCACCTCATGCTCGTTCTTGCAGGCGGTGACGCAGGCGTTGCACTCGATGCAGCGTTCGGCGTCGCAGAGGAATTTAGCTCTAGCCATTTCCTATTTCTCCTTATGCTGCAGTGATTTTGCAGAGAGTCGCCTTCGTCTCCTGCATTTGGGTGACGCTGTCGTAGCCATAGGTCTGGGCGGTGTTGGTGGATTCACCCAGAACATAGGGGTCGGCGCCATCGGGATACTTGCTCCGCTGGTCCTCGCCCTGGAAGTGGCCGCCGAAGTGGAAGGGCATGAAGGCAACGCCCTCGCCCACCCGCTGGGTGACCATTGCCATGACCTTGACCTTGCCGCCTTCGGGCCCTTCGACCCAGACCTGCTCGCCGTCCCGCACACCAAGGTTGTTGGCGTCACGCGGGTTGATTTCGACGAACATGTCCTGCTGAAGCTCGGCAAGCCACGGGTTCGACCGTGTCTCGTCGCCGCCGCCCTCGTATTCCACCAGACGCCCCGACGTCAGGATGATCGGGAAGTCCTTGGAGAAATCGTTCTTCTGGATCGAAGCGTAGAGCGTCGGAAGACGATAGTCGTGACGGTCCTCGTAGGTGGGATAATCCGCGACCAGATCGTAGCGGCTCGTGTAGAGCGGCTCGCGGTGCACCGGCACCGGGTCGGGGAAGGTCCACACGACGGCACGGGCCTTGGCGTTGCCGAAGGGCGCGCAGCCATGCTCGATCGCCACCCGCTGGATTCCGCCCGAAAGGTCGGTTTTCCAGTTGGTCTTGGGCCCGGCCACGGCATCGATCGCGGCGCGTTCCTCGTCGGTCAGGTCACCATCCCAGCCAAGATCCATCAGCATCTGCATGGTGAATTCCGGATACCCGTCCTGGATTTCCGATCCCACCGAGTAGACGCCATCGGCCAGCAGGTTGTCGCCATCGCGTTCCACGCCGAAACGGGCACGGAAGGTCAGGCCACCCTTGGCCACCGGTTTGGACATGTCATAGAGGTTCGGCGTACCCGGATGGTTCATCTCGGCCGTGCCCCAGCTTGGCCATGGCAGACCGTAATAGTCGCCATCCGCCGGACCACCCACCGCCTGCAGCGTCGTTCTGTCGAACGTGTGCTGGTTGGCCATGTGCAGTTTCAGACGTTCAGGCGACTGGCCGGTATAGCCGATCGTCCACATGCCGCGGTTGATCTCGCGCAGCGTGTCTTCGATGTTGGGCGTCACGCCGTCATCCTCGATCCCGATGTTGCGGAACATCCGGTCATGGAAGCCGAACTTTTTCGAGAACAGACCGATGATCTCGTGATCCGTCTTCGATTCGAAGAGCGGGTCGATCACCTTTTCGCGCCACTGGATAGAGCGGTTGGACGCCGTCACCGAGCCGTAGGTTTCGAACTGCGTGGTGGCCGGCAGCAGGTAACAGCCGTCGGTCCGGTCATGCAGCACGGCCGAGACAGTCGGGAACGGATCGATCACGACAAGCATGTCGAGCTTCTCCATCGCCGTCTTCATCTCGGTCATACGGGTCTGCGAGTTGGGCGCGTGGCCCCACAGAACCATGGCGCGGACCTTGCTGGGCTGGTCCATGTTGGCTTCGTCTTCCAGAACGCCGTCGATCCAGCGCGACACCGGGATCCCCTTGAGGTTCTGCAGGGATTTCTCCTTGCCGTCCTTGTCGGTGATCTTGTCGAACTGGCCGGCCAGCCATTCGGAATCTTCGCCCCAGACACGGGCCCAGTGGCCCCAGGCGCCATTCGACAGGCCGTAGTAGCCCGGCAGGGTGTGGCTGAGAACACCAAGGTCCGTCGCGCCCTGCACGTTGTCGTGGCCGCGGAAGATGTTGGTGCCGCCGCCCGAGGTGCCCATGTTGCCAAGCGCCAGCTGCAACACGCAGTAGGCCCGCGTGTTGTTGTTGCCGTTGGTGTGCTGGGTGCCACCCATGCACCAGATCACGGTGCCGGGGCGGTTGTTGGCCATCGTGCGCGCGACGCGCTCAAGCTGGCTGCCCGGCGTGCCGGTCACCCGCTCGACTTCTTCGGGGGTCCACTTGGCCACTTCTTCCTTGATCTGGTCCATTCCCCAGACACGGGTGCGGATGAACTCCTTGTCCTCCCAGCCGTTCTCGAAGATGTGCCACAGGATGCCCCAGACCAGCGCGACGTCGGTGCCCGGGCGGAACCGGACATACTCGTCGGCATGCGCGGCCGTGCGGGTAAAGCGCGGATCGCAGACGATGAGGGGCGCGTTGTTCTGTTCCTTGGCCTTCAGCACGTGCAGCAGGCTGACGGGGTGGGCCTCCGCCGGGTTGCCGCCGATTATGAAGATCGCCTTGGAATTGTGGATGTCATTGTACGAGTTCGTCATCGCCCCGTAGCCCCAGGTGTTCGCAACACCGGCGACCGTGGTCGAGTGACAGATACGGGCCTGGTGATCCACGTTGTTCGTGCCCCAGTAGGCGGCGAACTTGCGGAACAGGTAGGCCTGTTCGTTGTTATGCTTGGCCGATCCCAGCCAGTAGACACTGTCCGGGCCGCTTTCTTCGCGGATGTTCATCATGCCGTCGCCGATCTCGTTGATCGCCTGTTCCCAGCTGATGCGCTTCCACTCACCGCCCTCTTTCTTCATCGGGTACTTCAGACGGCGTTCGCCATGGGCGTGTTCACGCACCGCGGCGCCCTTGGCGCAATGGGCGCCCAGGTTGAACGGGCTGTCCCAGCCGGGCTCTTGCCCGACCCAGACACCATCGCTGACCTCGGCCACGACCGTACAGCCGACCGAACAGTGGGTGCAGACCGACTTGACGGTCTCGACGGCGCCGGCAGCCGCGGTGGCCGCATTCGCCTTGGTTACGGTGCCGCCAGTGGCACCGAGCGCAGCAAGGCCACCGATGGCCAGACCGCTGCCGCGCAGGAATGCACGGCGGTCGACGGATTTCCCGGCGACCTCAGACAGGATACTTGTCCGCTGGGGGCGTCTCGCAACCCCGTTGGTCTTTTTCCTAAGCATGTTTCTCTCTCCTCCCGGGCGCGCCCGTGCAGGGCTTGCTGGGTACTAAAGTTATCCACTGAACAGTCGGGCCAATCGCAACCAGTCGTCAGCGGGTCGGGTGATCTCGTCCGGGTCTCAGAACCGGGCGGAATCGAGGTAGGCGCGCGTGTGCGCGGTATCCTGCATCTTGTTGGATGCCAGGTCAGGCTCGGCCGCTTCGGCCGTTCCCGTGGTCGCTGCCGTCACGACCGCAACCGCGGGCGCACCGGTGGCGGCCAGTTTCAGAAAATCGCGGCGGCTGGTGCCGTCATCGGTTTTCTTCGTCATGAGAGCTCTCCTCTCCTTGCTTGTGGCGGGCGCACCCGCCGGTGAATGCGGATCACTCCGCGGTCATCCGGAAGCCTTCGGTCTCGATCTCCATGAACACCCGGCCGACAGCACCGACCGAGGCATAGAGAACCGAATTCTTGGCGGCCTCCAAATCACTGAAAAAATGCCCCGCCCAGGGGCCGACATGCTTGTTGAAGAA
>JANSYB010000091.1 GCA_024742655.1 Paracoccaceae bacterium
CAACATCACCGACCGGTTCAGCGCCTATGGCGGCCTGCGCCTGCAAAGCATGAAGGGCAACCTGAACATCACCTTCCCGGTGGCCTACACCCTGAACGTCAACCGCGACTGGCAGGTCGGCTATCTGCTGGGCGCCGCCTACCAGATTCCCGATATCGCGATGAAGGTCGCCCTGACCTACGAATCCGAAATCGAGCACGAGTTCAGCGACAATGCCGGAGCGCCGTTCCAGGTCAAGACACCGCAGGCGGTCACGCTGCACGCCCAGTCGGGCATCGCCAAGAACACCCTGCTGTTCGGCTCTGTGCGCTGGCAGGAATGGACCGAATTCCAGATCGCACCGAATGATTTCCTGGGCGGGACCGTCCCGATTGCCCGTGGCGCCTCGGATATCTGGACCTATGAGCTGGGCGTCGGGCAGCGCTTCAACGACAACTGGTCGGGCGCCTTCACCATCGGTTACGAGGAAGACAAGGGCGACGTGGTCGGAAACCTGTCGGGCAAGGACGGCTTTGTCAGCTACGGTCTTGCCGTCAAGTACGAAACCGAGGATTGGGAAATCACGACCGGCGTTCGTTATATCGACGTGGGCAGTGCAAACACCACCATCGGCGCCAACTTCTCGGGCAACAGCGCGTTCGCCTTCGGCACCAAGGTTGGCTTCCGCTTCTGATCGCGCGCCGAAATCCCGGCATACCGGCCCCGCCCCTCACCGGGCGGGGCTTTGCGTTGGGGCCGCCTTTGGGTTTGACCCTTGCAACGGCTGGCACTACCAAGACGGCTCAAAGGAGAGAGCCGATGATCTATACCTCCGCGGATGACTGGCGCGCCGCCCCGCACAAGCGGGTGCTGTTCTATGGCATGTCCGGGCTGGGCAAAACACACCTGTCCAACCTGCTGCGCGAGGCGGGCGACTGGTTCCATTACTCGATCGATTACCGCATCGGCACGCGCTATATGGGCGAGTTGATCGTCGACAACGCCAAGGCGCACGCGATGAAGGTGCCGTTCCTGCGCGATCTGCTGTTGTCGGATTCGATCTATATCGGCTCGAACATCACCTTCGACAATCTCAGCCCCGTCTCGACCTACCTTGGCAAACCGGGCGATCCGGCCAGGGGCGGGTTGCCGATCGACGAATACCGCCGCCGGCAGGAACAATTTCGTCAGGCCGAGATCAACGCGCTGATGGATACACGGTATTTCATCGAACGCGCCGGGCGGCTTTACGGCTATCCGAATTTCGTCTGCGATACCGGCGGGTCGATCTGCGAATGGGTGGATGGCAACGATCCCGACGATCCGATCCTGACCGAACTGTCGGCTCATTGCCTGCTGATCCGCATCAAGGGGGATGAGGCGCACACCCAAGAATTGATCCGCCGCTTTGACCGGGCACCCAAGCCGATGTGCTATCAGCCCGAATTCCTTGAGACCTCATGGAATGAATATCTTCGCAAAAACAATTGCATGGAAGATGATGTTGATCCTGACAGCTTTATCCGCTGGACGTATGCGCGTGCCCTGGCGCACCGCGAGCCGCGATACGAGGCGATGGCGCCCTGGGGTATAACCGTTTCGGCCGACGCGGTTGCCGCGGTCAGGACCGCCGCGGATTTCGACGACCTGGTAACCAACGCCCTTGAGCGCGCGGCCTGAGGGCCTATCTCAGCCGAAGCCCGGAAAGACCTGACATGCCCATCAAGATCCCCGCCGACCTGCCCGCCTATGACGTTCTCTCGCGCGAGGGCGTCATGGTCATGGACGAGGATCAGGCCGCCCGGCAGGATATCCGCCCGCTGCGCATCGGCCTTCTGAACCTGATGCCCAAGAAGATCCAGACCGAGAACCAGTTCGCGCGCCTGATCGGCGCCACCCCGCTGCAAATCGATTTCGCGCTGATCCGCATGTCCGAACACCGCACCCGCAACACTGCGGCCGAACATATGGAAAGCTTCTACCGTCCCTTCTCGGAGGTCGAGGCGACGGGTGAGAAATTCGACGGCCTGATCATCACCGGTGCGCCGATCGAACATCTGGAGTTCGACGAGGTGACATACTGGGACGAGTTGCGCCGCGTCTTCGACTGGACGCAGACCCATGTGCATTCCACCTTCGGCGTGTGCTGGGGCGGGATGGCGATGATCAACCATTTCCACGGCGTCAGGAAACACATGCTCGATCACAAGGCTTTCGGCTGTTTCCGGCACCGCAACATGGCGCCCGCCTCGCCCTTCCTGCGCGGCTTTTCGGATGATTGCGTCATCCCCGTCAGCCGCTGGACCGAGATGAAGCGCGACGAGATCGAGGGCGTCGGCGGCATGCATATCCTGCTGGACAGCGACGAGGTCGGGCCCTGCCTCGTCGAGGATGCGGGCCATCGCGCGCTCTATATCTTCAACCATCTCGAATATGACAGCGACACGCTGAAACAGGAATATGACCGAGATGTCGGAACCGGCACGCCGATCAACGTGCCCTGCAACTACTACCCCGGTGATGACCCCGCGCAGCCGCCCCAGAACCGCTGGCGCAGCCATGCGCATCTGCTTTACGGCAACTGGGTGAACCAGATCTACCAATCCACGCCGTTCGATCCCGATGCCATTGGCGCTTAAGCTCCTCATCGGCATCGCCGTCGGGCTGGCCCTGCTCTGGGCGCTGGCGCAGATGCGCGCGCGCGCCCACGAGGCCCGCGCCGAGGCCGCTTTCCCCCCCCGTGGGCGAAATCCTGAGCGTGGACGGGCACGAGGTGCATGCGCTGGTGATGGGCGACGGGCCCGACCTGGTGCTGATCCACGGATCCTCGGGCAACCTGCGGGACTGGACACTGGACCTGGCGCCGGCGCTGGCGCGCGATTACCGCGTGATCATGATCGACCGGCCCGGTCTGGGCTATACCGGGCGGATCAACCGCACCGGCGCCACGATCACGCAACAGGCCGCCCTTTTGCAAAAGACCGCCGCGCAGCTGGGCGCCCAGAAACCGATCGTGCTGGGCCATTCCTATGGCGGGGCCGTGGCGCTGGCCTGGGCGGTGCATCACCCCGACAACATGTCGGCGCTCGTGGCGCTCTCGGCGGCCTCTCACCCGTGGGAGACGGGGCTGTCCACCTATTACCGCGTGCTGTCGCACCCCCTGCTGGGCCGGCTGGTGATTCCGCTTATCACGGCCTTCGTGCCCGATGAACGGGTCGAGCAGGCGGTGGCCGAGGTGTTCGAGCCCGACCCGGTGCCCGATGGCTATCTGGCGCATTTCGGCGCGGGCCTGACCCTGCGCCGCGACAGCCTGCGGGCCAATGCCCTGCAACGCGCCAACCTGCTGGGCGAAATCGAGGCGCTGGCCCCCCGCTACCCGCAGATCGAGGCGCCCACCGAGATCGTGCATGGCAGCGCCGACACGACCGTGGGCCTCTCCATTCATTCCGAGCCGCTGGCCCGCGCCATCCCCGGCGCCCGCCTCACCCCCCTGCCCGACACCGGCCACATGCCGCATCACGCCGAGCCGCAGGCCGTCATCGACGCCATCCACCGCGCCGCCACCCGTGCGCGATTGCGTTAAAAGGTTTAACATTCCATAGTTGCCGAAAAACGAGGGACCGTGCCATGGAGCTTCCATTCGACGGGGCGATCAGCGCCTATTTCAACGACGACGCCCCGGGCGAGGTTCGCAACGCGATCAAGCGGGCGGACAAGAACGATATCCTCGACGGCTCTTACCCGCATTCGGAGCGGATGCCGCGCAAGGCCTATGAAAAGGACCTGCACAGCCTGCAGACCGAGCTGGTCAAGCTGCAGGCCTGGGCGCGCGACAGCGGAGAGCGGATCGCCATCGTCTTCGAGGGGCGCGATGCGGCCGGCAAGGGCGGCACGATCAAGCGGTTCCGCGAATACCTCAACCCCCGCGGCGCGCGGGTCGTGGCCCTGCCCAAACCTTCGGACAAGGAACAGAGCCAGTGGTATTTCCAGCGCTATATCGATCACTTTCCCGCCGGTGGCGAGATCGTGTTCTTCGATCGCAGCTGGTACAATCGCGGCGTGGTGGAAAAGGTGTTCGAGTTCTGCACCGATGAACAGCGCACGCATTTCTTTCACCAGGTGCCCGAATTCGAAAAGATGATCGTGGACGAGGGCATTCACCTGTTCAAGTTCTGGCTGAACGTGGGCCGTGCCGAACAGTTGCGCCGGTTTCTCAAGCGCGAGAGCGATCCGCTGAAGCAATGGAAGCTGAGCTGGATCGATGTCGAGGGGTTGAAGAAATGGGACGACTACACCGCCGCCATTGGCGAGACGCTGACCTTTTCGCACACGGTCGACGCGCCCTGGACGGTGATCCGCTCGGATGACAAGCGTCGCGCGCGCTGCGAGGCGATCCGGCATGTGCTGCGCAGCATCGAGTATAGTCGCAAGACGCCCAAGGCCGTCGGCAAGCCGGATCCGGCGATCTGTGCCGGTCCCGAGATCTGGGATGCCTAAGCGCGGCTATCATCACGGCAACCTGCGTCAGGCGCTGGTCGAGGCCGCGCTGATGCTGATCGAGGAGAAGGGCCCGACCGGGTTCACCCTGTCGGAGGCGGCCAAGCAGGCGGGCGTGACCCCCGCGGCGGTCTATCGCCATTTCGCGGGACGCGAGGATCTGATCGCCGAGGCCGCGCGGCAGGGCTACGAGATTTTCGCCGACGTGATGCAATACGCCTATGAGCAGGGTCAGCCCTCGGCGCTGGCCAGTTTCGAGGCGACGGGGCGCGCCTATCTCGCCTTTGCGCGCAAGTATCCCGGCCATTACATCGCGATGTTCGAAAGCGGGATATCGGTCAATCGCAATCCCGATCTGGCCGCCGTTGCCATGCGCGCGCGCGCCGTGCTGGAACGCGCCGCCGAGGACCTGAGCCAGCACATCCCACCCGAAAAACGCCCGCCGCCCGCGATGTTCTCGGCCCATGTCTGGGCGCTCAGCCACGGTGTCGTGGAACTTTTCGCGCGCAACAGCCCGGGCACGCAAAGCCCGTTCTCCCCCGAGGATCTGCTGGAGTCGGGCATCGGCGTCTACCTGCGCGGTCTTGGCCTCGTGCCACCGGACAGGTAGCTATCGCGCGTCCAGAAACGGTGCGACCGCCTCGGCCAGAACCGGCCCCGCCCGCACAGCCCCCAGGGGCGACAGGTGGTCATCGTCATTGTAAAGCGTGCGCCCCTCGTCGAGCCAGATGAACCGTCCGTCCCGCGCAAAGGCACGATCAACCGACACCACCACCACGTCCGGGCCAGCCAGGGCCTTGAGCACCGCGCGCGAGGGGGCCTGCAGCGCGGCATGGCTGCCTTCGCTGACGGCGTTGCGCTCCAGATAGGCCAGGGTGTCGAACTCGGTCATGCGCAGCAACAAGGCGCGTTCGAGGATCAGCCGCGGGTCGGATATCTGTGCCGGCACCTGCGCCACGAGGATCACCCGAACCCCGGCCTCGGTGAACCGCGCAACGGTCCGGGCCAGCCCTGTCGCCACAACCGCCGCTGCCGTGTCCGCATCCCCGGCCCGCGCCCCACCTTGCGGCGCAAGGCCGAAACCGGGCTTGAACCCCTCGTAAGTGCCCGTGGCATAAAGCGACCAGCGCGAAACGAGAAACACCGCCTCGACGCCCGCGTCGATGAATGCCTGCGCATGGGCCTCGACCGTCGCGGCGCACAGATCGCTGTCGATCATGCCGCTGCCGATGCGCACGCCCTGAATGGGCGGACAGGCCGGCAGCGCCCCGCCCAGAATGCGCGCGTCGAACCGCTCGGCCACGGCCCCGAGCCCCGGCATCAGCGCCATGGCGTGGCTGTCGCCGGTCACGCCAAAGACGCGCGATGCATCCGGTTCGCCGAACACGGTGCAAAGCGGGATGAACCGCGTGCTGTCATCGCCGCCCCGAAAACAGTCACCGAAATCGCCCTGCTGGTCGAAACTCTGCAGAACCTGCGCGAAATAGGGCGTCATGGCCCCGTCCAGCCTCCCCTTGAAGCCTTCGGTGACCATCCCCCATGCCCCGATACCCACGAAAACGGCCATGCCCGCAAGGCTGGCCCCGAAAAGCGCCGGGCGCCCCGGCAGCACAGCCGCGCGCCGGTTGCGAAAGGGCAGTTCAACGTAGCGCCAGCTGAGCCAGGCCAGACCCATGGACACCACCGCCAGCGTCCCCATCAGGGCAAAGGACGGATGCTCGGGCGACCAGATGCGCGCAAAGGCGAAAAGCGGCTGGTGCCACAGGTAGGCGCTGTAGGAGATCAGACCGACCCCCACCATGGGCCGCAAGGACAAGAGGCGTGCCGTTACCGTGCGCGGCCCAGCGAACAGGATGATCAGCATCGCGCCCAGAACGGGCACCAGTGCATAGACCGACGGGAACGGCACCAGCGCGTCATAGAACAGGATCGCGTAGACGATCAGTGCGAGGCCAAGGGCGGCCAACCATTCATTCGGTCGCATCTCGGCGCGGTACATCCACACCGCACAAAGCGAGCCCGCCAGCAATTCCCAGAAACGCGAGAAGGTGAAGAAGAAGTTTTCTTCGGGGTAGTTGCGCCAGCCCCATTCGCTCAGCGCCAGCGACAGCGCCGCCATGATGCCGAAGACCAGCGCAAAGCGATTTCGCCGGAACGCGCCAAGCGCCATCAGGACCAGCGGGAACAGCAGGTAATACTGCTCCTCTACCGCGAGGCTCCAGGTGTGCAAGAGCGGCTGCATCTCGGAATCGGCGGCGAAATAGCCGGTGAATTCCCAGAAATGGACGTTCGAGACGAAAAGTGCCGCGAACAGCATGCTGCGCGCGTAATCCTCGAACAGGTCGGGCGGCATGCGCAGCCACGCAAACGGCAGGCAGACCGCCATCACAAGGAACAGCGCGGGCAGGATGCGCCGCGCGCGGCGCTCATAAAAGCCAAGCAGGGAATAGGTGCCCTTTTCCCGCTCGTCGATCAGGATCGTGGTGATCAGGTAGCCGGAGATGACGAAAAACACGTCGACGCCGACATAGCCACCGCTGAAGACGCTGAACCCGGCATGAAACAGGATGACGGGCACCACCGCGATGGTGCGCAACCCGTCGATTTCCCGCCTGTACTGCATGCCCCTGCGCCCCGTCCGATTTGCGCCCGGTCAAAGACGATCTTGGCCGTCCGCGCAACGAAAAAACGCGGCAAATGATGCCGCGCTTTCCAATTGTGTTCGTCCTGACGCGATCAACGCTTCGAGAACTGGAAGCTCTTGCGCGCCTTGGCCTTGCCGTACTTCTTCCGCTCCACGACGCGGCTGTCACGGGTCAGGAAGCCGGCGGCCTTCAGCGGCGCGCGCAGGCTGGGATCATAGAGCTGCAGCGCCTTGGAGATGCCATGCTTGACCGCGCCGGCCTGACCGGACAGACCGCCGCCCTTGACGGTGGCCATCACGTCGAACTGGTCTTCGACACCGGC
>JANSYB010000178.1 GCA_024742655.1 Paracoccaceae bacterium
CCGAAGGTCTGGCCGGCTTGTCGGCCCGCGATATCGCCATGAACGTGGCCCTGCCCGAGGTGGACGGGCGTATTCTCTCGCGCGCGATCAGCTTCAAGGGCGAGGCATTTTTCGACGAGGCCACGCAGTGCCCCATCGCCACCTACCGGGCGCAGGGCGACCGGGTGGAATTCGTCACGCAGCTGGCCGCAAACTGGGCGCACCTGCGTCATACGCCGGTTCAGGATCGCCGCGTTGCCCTTGTCCTTGCCAACTACCCCAACAAGGACGGGCGGCTGGCCAATGGCGTGGGGCTCGACACACCCGCCGGCACGGTGCATGTGCTCAAGCAGCTGCAGGATGCAGGCTACACGGTCCAGACCGCGCCACGCGACAGCGACACGCTTATGCAGGCCATCATGGCCGGCCCCACGAACTGGCTGACCGACCGGGCGGAGCGCGCAGGCGGTGAAACCCTGCCGCTCGATGTCTATCTGGAGCATTTCAACACCCTGCCCTGGACACTCAAGGAACAGCTAACCTCCCGCTGGGGGGCGCCCGAGGATGACCCGTTCCTGACTGATGAAGGCTTCAAACTGTCGGTCCTGTGCTATGGGAACGCGGTGGTGGGCCTGCAACCGGCGCGCGGCTACAACATCGACCCCACCGACAGCTACCATTCCCCCGATCTCGTGCCGCCGCACAATTACCTCGCCTTCTACATCTGGCTGCGTCACCACTTCGGGGTTCACGCCATTGTGCACATGGGCAAGCATGGCAATCTGGAATGGCTGCCGGGCAAGGCGCTGGCCCTCAGCCAGGACTGCTGGCCCGAGGCGATCCTCGGCCCCATGCCGCATGTCTACCCCTTCATCGTGAACGACCCCGGCGAGGGCACACAGGCCAAGCGGCGCGCACAGGCGGTGATCGTCGATCACCTGACCCCGCCGCTGACGCGCGCGGAAACCTATGGGCCCCTGCGTGACCTCGAGGCGCTGGTCGACGAATATTACGAGGCCGCCGGTGTCGATCCCCGCCGCATCGACCACCTGCGCCGCGAAATCCTGTCACTGACCTCGACCACAGGGCTGGACCGGGACGCGGGCCTGTCAGGCTCGGACGAAGAGTCCGATCTTGCAAAACTCGATGCCTATCTCTGCGAGCTGAAAGAGGCACAGATCCGTGACGGGCTGCACATCTTCGGCCAGTCCCCGACCGGTCAGCAGGAACGCGATCTGGCCATCGCGCTCGCCCGCGTGCCGCGCGGCGACGGCGCGGGGGGCAACGCATCGCTGCTGCGGGCATTGGCAACGGATCTCGGCCTCTCCATCGACCCGCTCGATTGCGACATGGCCGCCCCGGCACCGGAAAAACCGGACGCACTCGCGGCTCTTTCGGACGATCCGTGGCGCAGCAATGGCGATACGGTCGAACGGCTCGAACTTCTGGCGCAACACCTCCTGCGGGAGGGCGGGCGGGGCGCATTGCCCCTGGCAACAGCGTCGCCCGTCCTCGACGAACTCGAAACCGTCATCCGGCCGGCGATCGCCACCTGCGGCCCGGACGAAGGGCGCGCCTTGCTTGCGGCGCTTGACGGGCGCGCCATCCCACCGGGCCCCTCGGGCGCGCCCACTCGGGGCCGGCTTGATACCCTGCCCACCGGGCGCAACTTCTACTCGGTCGACAGCCGTGCTGTGCCCACGCCCACGGCCTGGGCCCTCGGCTGGAAATCCGCCAACCTGCTGATCGAAAAACACCTGCAGACCCATGGCGACTGGCCGCGCACCATGCTGCTCACGGCCTGGGGGACGGCCAACATGCGCACCGGTGGCGACGATATCGCCCAGGCGCTGGCCCTCATGGGGGTCAAGCCGAAATGGGATGCCGCCAACCGCCGCGTGACCGGGTTCGAGATCCTGCCACAGGGCGTTCTGGGCCGCCCGCGCGTTGACGTGACCCTGCGCATCTCGGGCTTTTTCCGCGACGCCTTCCCGCAGCTCATCGCGCTTTTCGACAGCGCCGCCCGCGCCGTTCAGGCCCTGGACGAGCCCGCCGAGGACAACCCCGCCGCCGCCCGCACCCGCGCCGGTGAAGCGCAATCGCGCATCTACGGCTCCAAGCCCGGCGCCTATGGCGCAGGCCTGCAGGCGATGATCGACGAGCGCCTCTGGGGCGACAAGGCCGACCTCGCCGAAGCCTACCTGACCTGGGGCAGTTACGCCTACGGCACCAAGGATGAGGGCACGCCGGACCGCACCGGGTTCGAGACCCGCCTGAAACAGACTGAGGCCATCGTTCAGAACCAGGACAACCGCGAACACGACATCCTCGACAGCGACGATTACTACCAGTTCGAGGGCGGCGCCGCGGCCGCGGTCTCGACCCTGCAGGGCCAGGACCGGCCGATCTACCACAACGATCATTCCCGCCCCGAACGGCCCGTGATCCGAACGCTCGAGGATGAGATCGGCCGCGTCGTGCGCTCCCGCGTGGTCAATCCCAAGTGGATCGACGGGGTCAAGCGTCACGGCTACAAGGGCGCGTTCGAGATCGCGGCGACGGTCGATTACCTTTTCGCCTTCGCGGCCACGACAGGTGCCGTGCGCAACCACCACTTCGATCTGGTGGAACAGGCTTTTCTGGAGGACGACGACACGCGCACCTTTATCGAAACCCATAACGCCCCCGCCCTCACCGAAATCGCGGACCGCCTGCAGGAGGCGATCGATCGCGGGTTGTGGACGCCGCGCTCGAACTCCGCCCGCGCCCGGATCGAGGCCTTGCGCGTCTCCACCTGACACTTGACGCCGCCCCGGTAGCGGTGCGGGGTGGGCGGGCGGGCGCATCGCCACCGGGGCGGAAGCCAAAAAGGGAGAGAACTGATGACATGCAAGGGCCATTGCCTGTGCCGGGCCGTTTCCTTCGAAATGTCCGGCCCCCACAACTGGATCGGCCATTGTCATTGCGACAGCTGCCGCCGGGGCGCGGGGGCCGCGCTGGTCACCTTCATTGCACATCCCAACGGGCAGTGGCGCTGGACAGGAGAATACCCCGCGGCCTTTGCCTCATCCCCGGGTCAAACACGCTACTTTTGCGCGCGGTGCGGATCATCCGTCGCCTATATCTCGGACCAGTATCCCGACGAGATCCATTTTCACGCCGCCCTGCTGGCAGACCCCGCAGCCGTCACGCCGCGACATGTCTTTCATGCGGATGAGCGCCTGCCCTGGATGCCGCCCGATATGCCCGGCTGCAAGATCAGCGACTAAAGCCCCAAATCCGGCAGCCCACGGATCAGAACGGGTAACAGATCAACTCTCCCACCGCGTCATCGAGGTCGAACGCGTCGCATTCCAGGTAGGGCCGTGGAAAAAGCGGCTCTGGTGCGCCGGCCCCGCAATCCAGCGTGGCGCGCATCATCGCCTGGTCACCGGTCAGCCGGTCGACCCGGCAGCCCGATACCCGCTCGATGGCAAACACCGCCTGCGGGCCGACGGCCGCCAGACGCGGGGCCCACCCCGGTGACACGCGCACCGCCTCGGCGCGCCGGCCCTTGACCCGGATATCGAACATATGCTCGCCAAACCCGACCCGCGTCACCGGGGCACCACGAAATGCCGGCCCCGGCCCGCCACATCCGGCCAACGCGACCAACACCAATAGCGTCAAGGCATACCGCATGGCGGCACAGTGCCCGGACAATGGTTAACAATCCGTTGGCGCATGTCCGAAACCGCTTGCACCTGCGCGCGGCCACGCCCAATTTGGAACCCAGACAGGGAGGACCCCATGACCGAAGACAGCGAACGTCACGCGATGAAGATGGCCAAGAAAAAGGCCGCCCGCGACAAGATCATGGCCACCAAGACCGACGAGAAAGGCCTGATCATCGTCCATACCGGCAAGGGCAAGGGCAAATCCTCTGCCGCGTTCGGCATGATCTTTCGCTGCATTGCGCATGACATGAAATGCGCCGTGGTGCAGTTCATCAAGGGCGGGATGAGCACCGGAGAACGCGACCTGATCCTGTCGAACTTCTCGGATACCTGCGCCTTTCACACGATGGGCGAAGGCTTTACCTGGGAAACCCAGGACCGCGACCGGGACACCGAGATGGCGCAGGCCGCCTGGGAAAAGGCCAAGGAGCTGATCCGCGACGAGAGCCACAAGATGGTCCTGCTCGACGAGATCAACATCGCGCTGCGCTATGACTACCTTGATATCGACGAGGTCGTGCAGTTCCTCGCCGAGGAAAAACCGCACATGACCCATGTTGTCCTGACCGGCCGCAACGCGAAGGACGAACTGATCGAGATCGCCGATCTCGTGACCGAGATGGAGCTGGTGAAACACCCGTTCCGGTCGGGCATCAAGGCGCAGATCGGTGTGGAGTTCTGACGCCGTCTCTCTTGACCTAAGCTTTCCCTATTGAGCGCCTTGCGGCGCCCAGCCTGTCTCGTCGTTGCCCTCCGGGCGCCTCCTCGGTGCGGGTGGCGAGGCGACGCTCTGCTCGAAGCGATGCGCTTGCACCCGACGCAGGACGCCTCCGGCGGGAGTATTTGGGGAACAGTGAAACGCAGTTCCACCCATGTGCAGATGAACGCGCCAGCGCCATGTGCAACCGAAAGGCAAGTTTTCAATTGTCTGACATTTGATTCTGTGCCAGCCTGCCACAATGACGCACTCAAGGTGTCGACAGGACACGCGTCATTCCAGGGAGGAATTTCAATGAACCTAAGACCCGATCCAACATTTTACCCCACCCCGAAAATGGCGATGGAAGCCCCGGTTGAAAAGCTGGCCTTCACGCTGATGCTCAGCCCCGATGGCAGTCAGCCTGACGGCTTGGCCGTGGTGGATGTGGACCCGAACTCCAAGACCTACAGCCAGATCGTGCATCAGGTCATCATGCCCAACACGGGCGACGAGTTTCACCATTTCGGCTGGAATGCGTGTTCCTCGGCGCTGTCGCCGCTGACCGGTCATGCCTTTCTTGAGCGCCGCTACCTGATCATTCCCGGCATCCGGTCGTCACGCATCTACGTGATCGACGTCAAGGAGCCGCTCAAGGCCAAGATTCACAAGATCATCGAACCCGAGGAAGTTTTTGCGAAAACAGGCTATTCGCGCCCGCACACCATTCATTGCGGCCCCGAGGGAATCTATGTCTCGACCCTGGGTGGCGGCGGCGAGGACGGCACCGACGGCCCTCCCGGCATCTTCATCATGGATTGCGAAACATTCGAGATTCTCGGCCGTTACGAGATGGATCGCGGCGCGCAGGACAAGCATTACGATTTCTGGTGGAACCTGCCGCGCGACTACATGGTCAGTTCCGAATGGGGCCTGCCGCCGCAATTCGAGAACGGCATCGTGGCGGAGGACCTGCTGTCCAACAAGTACGGCCATTCGATCCATTTCTGGAACCTGCGTGAACGCAAGAACGTCCAGACGATCGACCTGGGCGAAAACCACCAGATGGCGCTGGAAATCCGGCCCGCCCATGACCCGGCCAAGGATTACGGCTTTTGCGGGGTTGTGGTCGACACCACCAACCTGCAAGGCGCGATCTTCACCTGGTGGCAGAGGGACGACGGCACCTTCGAGGCCAAGAAGACCATCACCATCGACCCACGCCCCGAAAAGGCCGAAAACCTGCCACCGCTGCTGCAGGGGTTCGAGGCGGTTCCGCCCCTGGTTACCGATATCGACCTCAGTCTTGACGACAAGTATCTCTATGTCGCCTGCTGGGGCCTGGGCGAGATGCATCAATACGATGTCTCCGACCCGATGAACCCCAAG